>JAWHFN010000017.1:0-19152 GCA_032565555.1 Streptococcus mitis
AACCTTTAGCTTCACCGACACTACATGAATTGACTGTAAAATCTGTTTGATTAAGCTTACGGAGGGCATTTTCAACCTTCATCTTGATAACCATAGATGAACCCATTCCATTTCCACACGCTGCTAATACTTTAACCATTTTATTTTCTCCTTTTCTAGATACTAAGCTTCTTCTTGAACTTCACCGTTGTAATATTTCTCTTTATCTTTTGCTTTGGCAAATTGAAGTTGAGGAATAACAAGCAAGAAGAGACACACAAGTACATAACCAACAATACCAAGGTATTTGAAGATGTATCCAAATCCAAGCCATGGGAATTCAAAGTCGATATTTCCATGGTAACCACCGTAAGATGCTAAGTCAAGAAGGGCCACACAGAGAGCTCCTAAAGCAACTTGGAGAACACCTGAGATGAAGGATAGGATAACAGCCGCTTTCCATCCACCGCGTTTATCAGCATAGACCGCAATGGCTGCATTGTCAAAGAACACTGGTACAAATCCTGTAATAATAAGAATCGGATTTTTAAAGACGATGAGCAAGACAATTGTGATCAATTGACCAATCAAACCAAAGGCAAATCCTGACAAGACAGCGTTTGGAGAACCAAATCCATAAGAAGCTGCAACGTCCACCGCTGGGAATGAACCTGGCAACAATTTGTTTGAAATACCTTGGAAGGCGTTTGTCAACTCAGATACGAACATGCGGACACCTTGCATCAAAACGAACAAGTAAACTGAGAAGGTAAAGGCTGTTTGGATAATGTACATAAAGAAATCTTGTTTAGCAGGATTGAATAGAGTTCCTGAAGTGATGACTTCTTTATTAGACATAATGTCTGGACCCAAGATTAAAAGAATGGCTCCGAAGAATACGAGCATCAAGGTAGCAGATGCAACAACTGTATCGTGGAAGATTGAGAGGAACTTAGGTAATTTAAGATTGTCTAAACTTTCTTCTTTCTTACCAAAGCGTCCTGCTATTTTATCTACAAACCAGATTGCAAATTGTTGTTGATGACCAATCGCAAACCCACCACCACCAGTCAAGCGTTGAGTTGCTTCAACAGTCATATTTGAACTAACTGCCCAGTAAAGTCCACAGATGATACCGATTGCCGCTGTACCATAAGCATTGCGCAATTGTGGAACTAAGAATAGAACCATAAGAGATACGGTTGCAGCTTGTTGTACCATGATGTGCCCAGTAATAAAGAGGGTTCTTACCTTCGTAATCTTGCGAAGAGCTACAAGCAAGATATTTATTCCGAAACCAATCAATAGAGCTGTAGTTGCAGTTCCAACAAAATCTGGAAACTCTGCTGCAATTTTGTTGTTTGCTGCAGCAAGTCCAAAGTAAGGGTCGATAACCGCTGCACCAATTTGGAATTTGTAGTTAAGGGCTGCTAAGATCGGACGGAAGGTTGTAACCAAACCACCCGCACCCACGTTGAGCAACATATACCCTACTGTTGCTTTAACAAACCCTGAGAAAACGTCATGGGCAGGTTTTTTCAAAAGTGCGTATCCTATCAACACCAATAAACCTACAAAAAATGCGGGATTCTGCAAAATATTGCTAGAAAACCAATTTAGAACACTTGAAATGACTTCCATAATTGTTCTCCTTTTGAATTGTTTTTGTAGGTTTATTATATAATTTGAAAGCGTAAACAAAAAGACCAAGAATTACACAGCGGACTGTTCACTCTTGGACTGTATGATTTATGATATTTTAATGATTAGCTTAGTTTCTCGTAGCTAGATAAAATGGAAGAATTTTATCATAAGATTTCAGTATGGCTTCTACGATTTCTTCTTCAGATGAATTCTCTGTTATAGGGACATCTGCTTTAACTAACACTTTACGGACTTCCTGACTTCTCACCTTCTCGCGTAAACTACGACGATTTTCTTCATTAGCGTCCAGCTTATGACTTGCCCCATCTGAGTAGGCTAGATAATAAATTCCTTCTACCACTGGAACTTCTAATACCTTGGCTTGTTGCTCTAAGGTTTGCTCATCTTTCTTGCGCTCTATGAAACTGACTTCCAAAGAAATTCCAAAGTCAGCAGATGTCCCATACAAACGAAGAGCCATCATAGGTTCTGTCACTTTCCCCTCACTCTGTAGATAAACCCAAAAGTGTGGTCTCAAACGTTGCGCCTGATTCATCCACTGGCTAGTCTGTTGGAGTTGCCATTCTGGATGACTGGTTTGAAATGCTTTAGCCAATTCTGTAAAAGCCTTTCGAGCCTCTTGGCCTTTATGGCGCAATTCCAGCATTTTCTCTCGCTCTTCTCCCGCCTTATCTGGATTACGGTACTGCAAACTTGCAAAGTCTAGATAGTCTCTTATCTTATTCAACATCCATTTAATCTCCTATAACTAGCAAAAAATCAGGATAGACCTGATTTTACTTATTCTGTATCTACAACGACATAGCGATTTGGCTCATCACCCTCAGAGTAACTCGTAACGCCATCCATACGTGAAATAATACGATGGATAATCTTGCGCTCACTATTCGACATTGGATCTGTTTGATGACTACGTCCTTCTTCTAAAACACGAGTCGCCAATTTTTGAGCATAGGTTTGCAAGACTTCTGCACGGTGTTCGACATAATCATTGACATTGATTGTAATGTAGAAGGTTCTTGAATAGCGGTTGTAAAGATAATTTTGAGCCAACAGTTGCAAGGCCTTCAAGACTTTACCATGGTAGCCGATAATACGACCTGGTTCGTTGGTGTCAATTTGTAGATTGATGCTACGACGGTTATAATCATTTGAAAGTGTGGCTTCAACATCCATGTCATCAATAATCGTTTGAACATAAGTAGTTACTTCCGTAGCTACTTGTTCAATATCAAAGCTCGGTTCAACCTTCAAGCCCAAGTCTTCTAGTTCTTGACTTTCAGTTTGCTCAGTTTGGCTTTCAATAATAGGAGTTTCTACTTCTTCGAGAGCAGCTTCTTCAAGTTGTAATTCATTTAAAATCTCAATGTGACCAGTTTCTTCTAAGATGGTGCTGGCATGTCTTTCATGTTTTAAGATTTCAGCCTTGACTTCATCAGAAATACCTTGGCCTTCCTCTTCAATCTTTTTAATTGCCTCTACAACATGACCCAAATCAACCGTTGCTTCACTGACTGTTTTAACAGGCTCATTCAAATCATTAATTTGCTTTGGAACTCCCTTTACAGCTTGTTGGTTTGCTTTTACAACTGTCGTTTCACTGATAGCATCAATATCCACTTGGGCTGGTTTTTTACCAAATAAACCAAGAAACCCTTTTTTCTCACGAGAAATGACTTTGATATGAGCCTTCATTCTTGGAATATCTAATTCTTTCAATCCTTTCTGGATTGCTTCTTCAACAGTTGAACCTGTAAATACTACCATTACCAGATTCCTCCTTATTATCTCGTTTTCTGAGCCTTTTTCTTGGCTTTTCTTTTTCTATTTTCCAAATCTTTCTGTGCCTGAGCTACCGCCTCTCGCTCTGCGATAATCTTGAATGGATTATTCAAGAAATAGGTTTGCAAGACTTGGTAAGCATTGGACACTGTCCAGTATAGGGCGACTCCACCTGGCGCATAAACTGCAAAGATAAAAATCAAGACCGGAATCCCATACATCATCGCCGTCGTAGCTCCATTACGCTCAGACAAGGCTTTGTTGGACAACCAAGTACTTAAAAAGGTAAATACTGCTGCTAAAATCGGAAGAACAAGGGTTGTATCCACACCACCAAGGTTAATCCATAAGAAATGACCTGTCTTTAAAAAGTCAACTCTTGATAAAGCTTGGAACAAGGCCAAAATAACCGGCATCTGAATCAAAATCGGCCAAAGAGAATCTGACTGTCTGACACCCATTTCTTTAAAGACTTTACGCATTTCCTGCTCTAGCTTAGTTCTGCTTTCCATATCTCGACCTGGATATTGTTCTCGAAGCGCCTTAATGAGTGGTTGAGCTTCCTGCATTTTTCTAGAAGCCACCATTTGCACCTGAAAGACTGGCAAGAGCAGTGTACGAATCAAGATCGTAAAGAGAATAATCCCTACTCCGATACTGATATCAAACGATAAAAAGCGAATAATTTCCGCAAAGAAGTAAACAAATTTACTCCAAAAATCAGCCGAATCGGCTGTAATATCGCTAGTTGTCCCATTAGTCGCACAGGCTGTCATGATCAATAGAGACAGTCCTAGCAAACTAGTCAACTGTAGTTTCTTTTTCACTCCCATTTCCTTCCTGGTAAATCTTTGATAATTTTAATACGTGGAGTAGATTTTTCTCCATCTCTGCGTATCCCAAGGTTTCAACCCCTTTTCGAGCAATAACAACAAAATCGACGTTTTCTTCCAGACTCCCTTTTACATTCTGGATAATATGTCGGATTCGTCGCTTGATTTGATTTCTAGTGACCGCATTCCCCAGTTTTTTGCTAACTGATAGACCTACTCGAAAATGGTTTTTCTGGTTCTCTAATTGGTAGACAACAAATTTGCGGTTAGCAAAACTTGTCCCCTCCTTGAAAATCGCCTTAAAATCTTTCTCTCTTTTTACACGAAAGTTTTTCTTCAAAACTCAACTCCATCTATTAAATTACTACTATTATACCATATTTTTCAAAAAAGCCAATCATAGCAAGGTTTTGGACAATTTCATCAGAAAAAGAAGCTGGAAAATCTCTTTCCCAACTCCTTGTATTGAATATTTTTTCTAGTTTTACTTATTTTTCAAGCGCTCAACGTCACGGGCAATGACCAGTTCTTCATCTGTTGGAATAACCAAGACACGGATCTTCGCTGCCTCTGTTGAGATGTCTCCTGTCACGCCAAAGACGTTCTTTTCTGGGTCAACATCACAGCCAAACCAAGAGATACCTGAGATAACATCTTCACGTACAGCAGCTGCATTTTCTCCGATACCTGCTGTGAAGATAATAGCATCTGCTCCATTTAGGACCGCAAGGTATTGACCGATATGCTTTTGGATACGATCAACATACATTTCATAGGCTAAAGTAGCATCATGATCCCCTTCTTCCATAGCAGCAATTACATCACGCATATCACTAGATTTACCTGAAACACCCATAAGTCCTGATTCACGATTAAGGACGCGACTAATATCTTCAGGCGTGTTAAAGTCCTCTGTATATTGCATTAAATAAGGAATGATGGCTGGGTCAATATCTCCTGTGCGAGTTCCCATCATCACACCGCCAAGTGGAGTGAAGCCCATTGAAGTATCGACAGATTGACCACCCTTAACTGCTGTAATAGAAGCACCATTACCGATGTGGCAAGTAATTAACTTCAAGTCTTCTAATGGACGTCCCAAGAGTTTTGCAGCTTCTCCTGCTACAAACTGGTGGCTTGTACCGTGGGCACCGTATTTACGAACCTTGTTTTCTGTGTAGTATTTTGTTGGTAGAGGGTAGCGGTAAGCTTTCTCTGGCATACTTGTGTGGAATGAAGTATCAAACACAACTACACTGGTAATATCTGGCAACAATTCCTTAAAGGCACGAACACCTGCTGCATTGGCTGGATTGTGGAGAGGAGCTAACAAACTCAACTCTTCAACTTTTTCTAATACATCACCTTCAACAACTGTTGATTCTTTGAAATATTCTCCACCTGCCACAACACGGTGGCCAACACCTGTAATCTCATCGTAAGCCTTGATAATATCGAAACGAATCAAGTCATCCAATAAGATTTTAACAGCTTGTGTGTGATTTTCGATATCCAAAATTTGTTGTTCAGAACGGCCATCAAATTTTACAGTTGAAATTGAATCTTTCAAACCGATACGTTCAATCAAACCTTTCGCCAATACTTTTTCTTCTGGCATTAAATATAATTGCCATTTTAAACTTGAACTTCCTGCATTGATTGCAATTGTTTTTGTCATAACACGATACCCCTTTTTAAGCGTTTTCATCTATTATAACAAAATCTATTTTATATTTCAGTACCTTGAGTCCATTTTTGAAAATTTTCTTTAAATTTCATTAAAACACTTGCATCTTGCAAGCTAGCAAGTGGATAAACAAAAGGCTCTACTGCTGTTTCACTTTTCTTCTGTAAGATAAAAATGGTCTTGGATTGTTTAGCACTGGCAAAAAGATTTTCAGGCAAACTAATCATGGCTACCAGACTCGCTTCCTCTTTCAACCAGCCTTTCAACAAATCACTTTGAGGGCTGGTCAACAAATCACTCGGAGCGAGAAAAATAGCGTATCCATCTGACTTGAGATACTTAAGTCCTTGTTCCATGAGCAAGTGATGAGCGTAGGTATGTTCTTGACTAGAAGCAACTTGATGGCGCGACGCAACGGCATCATCAGGATAATAACCGACAGGCAAGTCGCTGATGACCACATCGCTTTCTTTGAGCATTTGTGGACGAACGGCATCTCCTTGGACAAAGCCAGCCTGCAAACCAATTACATCTGCCATACTAGCCGCCAAATCAATCAGCAAATCATCCACTTCCATTCCCAAGTAATCCACCTTTTTATCAAGCGAGGTCAAGAAAGTAGCGCCTAGAATTCCCATTCCGGAACCCATTTCGAGGATAGTGATTTCCTCCTTTTGAGACAACTCTTCCACAATAAACACCAAAAGCAAAGCAATGGCATCTGGCGTAAACTGGTGATTGGCCTGTAGGGGCTCTGTCTGCCCAGCCTTCATCAAGAGAAACTGGTAGGTCTTGAGCCATTCTTCCTTACGAAGTGCCAAACGCTTAAGGGCCTGATTGTTTTCCTTGACCTGCTCTAACTCAGTCTCACCATCCAAATAGATGCTGTTTTGCTCCACCAAGGCATCATAAAAATTGGTCGCCAAATCACTTTGGATGACTTGGACATTCTCTAATAAATACGTATAAGCTTGTTCAATTTTTTCAAAATCCATATTCCTATCTTATCAAATTTCCCTTCTTTTTTCCATCCTTATAGAAAAATCACTCCCTGACTAGGAGCCTACTGAAAAAGTCATTAAATTGATGGCTTTTTTGTTATACTAGAGATGAGGTGAAATAATGCTTGATAATCAGTTAACTATGGATGTCAGTCCTTATTCTAGTTTGTATGATATCGTGGTTCCTAAAACCCACTTTTTACGTCAGCTAACTGAACTCTGTGATTTTAGCTTTATTTATGATGAACTAGAAAAGAATTATCGTCCCGATTTTGGGCGTAAAGCTTATTCACCGATTATGATGTTCAAATATCTCTTGTTAAAAGATATTTATAAGTTATCAGATGTAGATGTGGTAGGACGTTCCTTGTCAGATATGGCCTTTAAATTTTTTCTTGGTCTAGCTCCTGAGGATTCTGTTATCGAGCCATCCTCTTTGACAAAATTTAGAAAGCTAAGAATTAAAGATGATAAACTGCTTGATGTATTGATTCAGAAGTCTGTTCAAATTGCACTCGAACATAACTTGATTAAGAGTAAAATCCTCATTGTGGATGCCACTCACACCAAATCTCATTATAATCATAAGAAACCCCAAGAAATCCTTAGAGAGCGTTCAAAAGCTTTACGTAAAACAATTTATCAACATTCAGAAGATATCAAAATAGAATTTCCAAAGAAACCTCAGGAAGATAACCTCGAAGCAGAGTTGACCTATACAGAGGAATTAATGGCTGTGGTTGAAAAACACGAGGAACTCTTAGCCCTACCGGCTGTGTCTCAAAAGTTCAATTACCTAAAAGAGGCTGTCGAGGACGACTTAGAACACTTGGAAGCTTCTGTTAAGGAGGAGGCTAGGCTTGGACATAAGACAGCCGACAGCTCTTTCTATGGATATAAAAGTCATATCGCTATGACGGATGAACGGATTATTACTGCTTGTGTGGTCACTTCTGGTGAACAAAGCGATGGGAAATATTTACCTGAGTTATATGCCAAAACAAAGGAAAATAGTCTGGACATCGAGACTATTATTGGTGATGCGGCTTATTCAGGAAAGGACAATATTCAACTAGCTCGCAAAGAAAAGATTCATTTGGTGTCAAAACTGAACCCTTCAGTTTCAAAAGGTTACCGTAAAGAAGAGGATGCGTTTGAATTTAATAAAGATGCAGGGCTATTTGTCTGTCCAGAAGGACACATGGCTGTTCGCAAAGCAAGGACAGGGAAAAAATATCAAAATAAGAATCAAGTTGTCACTCATTACTTTGACATTGAGAAGTGCAAGAGTTGCCTTTCCAAGGAAGGATGTTATAAGGAGGGGGCAAAGTCTAAAACTTATTCAATAGCCATTAAGAGTGACGACCATCTTTTCCAGAAGAAATTTCAGGAAACACCTTATTTTAAAGAAATGGCCAGACATCGCTATAAAATCGAAGCAAAGAATGCCGAACTAAAACAGAGACATGGCTTTGATGTCGCGAGAGCATCGGGTCTTTTCAGCATGGAGTTACAGGCAGCCACAACCATCTTCGTGGTCAATATGAAACGAATTATGACCTTAATAAATACAAAATAACCGAGGAACTCGCTCAAATTAACGAGAGATTCCTCGGTTTTCATTTCATTAAAAGTAAGAGACCTATTTTTTCAGTGGACTCCTGACTAGGCGAGTGATTTTTGGGCTACTGTAAAAAAGAGTTCTGAGTAATTTCCTTGAAACAGGTCTTCAGCGCTATAGAGGATCTGACTATCTACAGATGAAAAACCATGCTCAATTAGCTTGTTTTCCAGTTCAACCAATTCAAATCCATGATGGTTAGCTTCTGTCTTTGTAAAATCAGCAATGAGGAGTTGTCCATCTTCCTTCAAATGTTGATGAAACAGTGAGAGAGCCGCATCCAAATCAGGCATATGATGAAGAACACGACAAACAACAATGAGATCAAACTCTTGCTCTAAGGGTTTTTTCAGTAAATCTTGCTCCAAAAACTGAATATTCTTGATGTCTTGCTGCTCCGCTTTCAAACGAGCTTGCTGCAGCATTTTCTCCGAAATATCTACCAATGTTACAGACTTGGCCTGCTTAGCTAGGGGCAAGGTTAACAGACCCGTCCCTCCTCCGAAATCCAAAATTTCTTTGTCTGATAGAAGATCAATCTGTTTCTCGACTGCTTGACAAACCAAGTTTGCAAGGAAGATATTTTTAGGGGAATCAAAAGTTTCTGCTTTGTGGTTAAAATCATGTTTCATATCTTTAGTTTAGCACAAAGTAGCTTGGTTGGCTAGGAGTTCTCTTTCTTTTCTGATTTTTTCTTCTCCACTTTTTCGCTTGAATCGGTCGCTACCTTTGCCTTTTTATCTGTTTTCTCTTCTTTGATTTTGACTGAAGGAAAGATGAATTCATATTGACTCTTAGGTGTACGAACCGTCGTCACCAAGCCAGTTTTCTTCTTTTGATAGCTTACCTGACCTAGATTAAAGACCTGTTCCCCACTTTCCTTATCAACCTTATCTTTGGTTCGCTTGGCCATAGCAAAAGCAATCAGCTTTTCTTTATTTAAAGCATAGTCTTGATAGTGGGCGACTTGCCGGTTCAAGTAAAATTGTAACAAAAGACTAAAGATGGCTGCTATGGTGACTGCATAAAGGAGAACACCTGCCTTAACTTTTTTCTTTTTCCACACGATAGATGAACTCCCTTTCTAAGCCTTTTTGGAACTGGAAACGAAAACGAACCAGTTGATTGTCCTCTGTAATCTGTGCGGATTTGAGGCCATAAACCATCGGCTGATAACCCCGTCCACTGGCATCTGTTTTACGAAAATCGTCTGACTTGGACTTACCGATAGCGATGTCCTTGCCATCTTGCTTCATATAAATGCGATTGCCTTCCACTTTTTCAAACTGCGAACGGTCTAATTCTGCCTCCAACTGGTCCACAAACAAGAGCCACTCCTTTTGCTCGCTTTGTTGCTGGTAGCGAACTTCTGAAATAAGGAGCTGACTCATGGCTTGAAAGAGGAGTAAGCTTCCACTGATGACAATGAGGGCAATCAGAGATTCTAACAAGGTAAAAGCCTTGACCTTATTGCTCTTTGATAGCCAACAACTGTTCTGAACCATGATAAACCTCCAATCCCTTTTCACTAGAAAACACCTGAATCTCAACTCCGTTTACGTTTACCTGATTTTGACCTGTCTGCAGTGCCATCTTAGCTACACTCAAGACTTCTTCCTTTTGCAAGATTTTTGCTTCTTCTTGCCTATTTTTTTGAATTTGTCCCAAAAGGAGGGTCGCAATGCTGGCAAAGATAGCTAGAGCGACTACTGCTTCCAGTAAAATTACTGCCCTAATTTTTTGTTTCCTTAATGCGTTTAATTTTTCCATTTCCTAGATATAATTGATAACGAATCGCTCCTTTACTGGTCTGAAATTCAACCTTAGCCAGGGACGAATTGCCCCCAGCTCGGTCAAATGTAATACTTTGTCCCGATGGTGCTTGAATTCCTTTAGGAACTGTCAACTTTTGACTGCCATTGCTAATCGTCTGCCCATCTAAGTTCAGACTAGTCTTTTGCTGACTAGCTACACTGCGTTTTTGAGTTTCCCGATAAAGTTCTTCAAACTCCATAAAGAAAATCTGCTCCTCTACCGCTGCAAAAGTGGACTGGACTGAACCGGACAAGCCCAAGGCAAGGATACTCACAAGTCCTAAAACTAAGAGACTTTCAATCATGGTAAATGCCTTAATCTGCAACGGTTTGACTGGTATTTTGTTTAGCATGGTATTCTTTATAGGCTTTAGCCTGTTCTTCTGTGATTCGCCCATCTGCTTGTAACTTGCTTAGACTAGCCTCTTCATTTTTATCCAAGCTATAAAGCTCTGCCTGGCTTTCCACCACCTTAACAACAGCAGCTTTTCCTTTGTCATTGACTGCTTCTTTTTGTTTGGTCAGATTAGGTACAAAGAGCAAGAGAAGTACGCTGATGATGAGCAAGACCACCAACATTTCCACAAGTGTAAAAGCTTTAACCTTAGCTTTTTTCAAGAATGTCATCATTTTTTTCATTTTAAAAATTTACCTCCATATTTTGATACATGGGCATGAGCATTGCCGCATAAAGTAAAACGATAATCAGAGCCACAAAGATAAAAACCAGTGGCTGTACTAAGTTCATGGTGCGATTGACTCGGGTAAAAAAGGCTTCCCAAGTTTTTTCAGCATAGATTTCCAACTCACTACCCAGCTTGGACTTGACTTCACCATACTCGATAATGAGACTCAACTCCTTCTTAAAGAAAGGATAGGTTGCTATGGTTTGAGAAAATTCGCGGCCATTTTGTAGGGATTGAGCTAAATCTTGACCGATTTCTTTAAAGAGTTGGGAACCTTGTTCCTGCATGATTTGAAAAATCTGCGTCAGCTCCATTCCCTGTGAAATCATATTCCCCCACTCACGCGCATAATAGGCCGTCAAATAGGTCTGCACAAAGATTCCAAAAAAGGGAAGGCGTGCTAAGATAGAAAAGACACGCATCTTCGAACTTCTTTTATAGAAAGTGAGTGCTAAAAGGGTAAGTAGAGAAACAAAGCCTACCATGCCTAGAAAAATTTGTGGCAGATTGCCAATGATTTGGGTGGCAATATTGCTACTATCCAGTTGAGGTAGTAGGTAGTTACGCAGTCCCAGCATAATTAAGAGAAGAAAAGCCAGCAAAATCAAAGGATAGGTCGCAACTTCAATTAACTTTTTCTTGACCTTGGCCAGATTATCTAGATACTCTTCTATCTTCCCCAAACTCAGGTGGAGATTCCCATGGACTTCAGCTAGGGATAACTGGGTGACAATGGCACTTGAAAATCCCAAACTTTCCATCATTTCTGAGAATGATTTCCCCTGAGACAAGCCCGTGCGCATCTGGGTCACACACTGCTTGTCCAACAAAGCACTCCTATCTAAAAAGGAGATAGTCTCCACCAGATGAAAACCGCTGGAAAAGAGATTGTTAAACAAGGTGATGATATTTTTTTGCTTAGCTGTAGCTAATTTTTTCCATTTCAGCCTGAAGACTTGTGATATGTCCATCTTTAAGAAGCTGGTCAATCTGTTCATTCCAGCTAGTTGGCTGGTGGTCTTGATAGTCTTTGCTTGCAAAGTCAACGATTCCTCCTCCCCCGATTAATCTCTGGTAGCAGACTCCCTGCAGAACGACTGCTAATTCCTCCTCACTCACACCCAACTCCAGCAAGCGCTCATAAACACCTCGAATACTCTTGGCATGGATGGTTGAAAAGACTGTCGCCCCTGTCAAACTGGCTCTGACCACTGCACGCGCCGTCTCGCTGTCTCGAATTTCTCCGATAATCAAGAGATCTGGTCGATGACGTAGGGAAAGTTTGATGAGATTTTCATAGGTTAGTCCGATTGCCTCATTCAACTGCAACTGGAGCATGTCGTCCTGCTTGATTTCTACCGGATCCTCGATGGACATGACTTGCTGTCCTTTAAAGAGGGACTTGGCCAATTCATGCATCAGGGTTGTCTTGCCACTGCCGACTGGTCCAGCAAAGAGATAGAGACCCCGTTGCCTGTACTGCTTACCCAGTTCTCCAATATCCTGAAACCAAAAATGTAAATCTTGCTCCTCATCGTGCAACAAGCGAATGACTAAACTCTCATGCCCTCGATAATCGCCTACGGTAGATAGACGTAGGGACGCCATCTTCTGGTCATAGGCATAATCACAGGAACCAAGTTGACTACGTCGCTTTTCTCCCACATTCATACCCGCCACAAACTTAAAGTGACTGATGACGGCAGCAAATTTTTCAAAATCATAAGAACCGATTTTACAGCGCTCGTCTCCCACCCTCATATGAAGCTCATAGGCATCCAACTTAGGAACAAAATAAATGTCTTGCGCTCCTTTTTTCCGAGCTGAACGAATGATTTCTTGTGCAATTTCTTGAACCATACTTACCTCCTCACCTATACTATTCGCAAAGAGTTGGAAAAATAAAAAAAGCAACTCCAAAAAAGTTACTTTTCCTCTATTTTAATTTCATACGGCAAGAACGGTGCCTTTCCTTACCTGTTTGTTTTTCATAGCCTGGGCGTAATTTTTCATCTGGAATAACCTGCTCGTCCTGCAAGAGAGCCAAAGAATGGTATTGTTGTAAATACTCGTCACATTCATCACACCAGCGTTGGTCTTCCGGATCCCAAAAAATGGTCATCAAGTCACTTCTACTTTTATAGAGAGGTGATTCTTGTTCCAATCTAAACCAGCAAGTTTTGTAGTATTTGAGAGCATCATAATACTGGTCAAATTTCTTACTAGCTACAATATCTTCTTCCCAACCTTCTAAGAACCACCAAGGTTCAAAATCTCCATACATTTCTATAACACGATACATATTCATTCATTCCTTTGTACCGTATATTATAACTAATTCCGCCAGACAAGAAAAGAAATATGCTCATTTCTTAATTTCAAGATAAAAAATCCAGCCATCTGATGATGACTGAATTTCTATTTGCTTATGTTCCAAAATGTTTTTACTACTTAAGCTTCTGAAATATCGTTTTCAATAATGACCTTAATGGCATGGTGATCTGCTGCCTTACTGAAGACTTCATAGGCTTTTTCAATTTCACTGAGTTTGAAATAGTGAGTTACCAATTTTTCTGGTTCAATCTTATGACTTTCAAGAGCTTTCAACAATTGTGGAGTTGTATTTGTAGATACCAAACCAGTTGTTACATTGATGTTGCGAATCCAAAGTTTGTCCAAATCGAATTCAACTGGTTTACCATGTACACCACAGTTGGCAACTGTTCCGTCTACACCGATAATCTTTTGACAGAAATCAAATGTTGCAGGAATACCAACAGCTTCGATAGCGACATCCACACCACGTCCATCTGTCAAATCATAAATTTCTTTAATGGCTTTTTCAGGGTCTGAAGAATTAACCTTATGAGTCGCACCAAATGATACAGCAGTTTCCAAGCGGTTATCGTCTAAGTCCACCATAATCAATTTGGCTGGTGAATAGAATTGAGCTGTCAAAAGAGCTGCTAAACCAACTGGACCTGAACCAATAATGGCTACGCTGCAACCAGGTTCTACTTTCCCTTTTAAGACACCAATTTCATATCCAGTCGGTAGAATGTCTGATAGCATAACCAAGGCTTCATCTGACAAGTCTTCTGGAGTGTGGTAAAGAGTGTTATCTGCATGAGGGACACGTAAATATTCAGCCTGCATACCGTCAATCAAGTGACCGAAAATCCAGCCCCCTTCGTCTTCACAATGGGCATAAATTCCTTTTTTACAGTAGTAGCATTTACCACAGGCACAGACACAAGAAATCAAGACCTTATCGCCTTTTTTGAAGTTCGAAACTCCTTCTCCAACTTCTTCAACAATCCCAATCCCTTCGTGGCCAAGAATGGTACCACTTTGGCAAGCAGGAACATCCCCTTTGATAATATGGAGGTCTGTTCCACAAATAGTGGTTTTTACGATACGCACAATAGCGTCTGTTGGCTTGCGAAGCACTGGTTTGTCAACATCAACAAAAGAAGCAAGTCCTGGTTTAACATAAGTATAGGCTTTCATAAAGCACTCCTCCGTTTTTTTATTTGTACTATTTATAATATAATTGTAAGCCTTTTCATTCACTTCTTCAAGTATTTTTGTGATTTTTTTAACTTTTTTGTTTACCAGTAAATTACCATACATAAAAAAGCAGAAGCTAGCCTCTAACTCCTGCTTTCTCTATTATGCTTGATAACGTTTCACACCATCTAGGTAGGTTGCTACCAATTCCAAATCTTTATCTAGTACGATAAAGTCCGCGTCATAACCTTCACGGATTTGGCCACAGACATCGTCAATATTAACAGATTTTGCTGGGTTAAGGCTAGCCATCATGACCGCTTCATGCGGATTTGCAATACCCCACTCGACTACATTTCTCATACCATCTTTAAGTTTGAGGATAGAACCTGCCAAATTACCAGTAGATTTGAGGCGTGCAGTTCCATTTGCTACTACAACAGGGAATTCTCCCAACATATAGTCACCGTCTTCAAGCCCACCAGCTGTCATACAGTCCGTAATAAGAGCGATGTTTTCTGTCCCCTTTTGCTTAAGTAAAATCTCACAAGCTTTTGGATCTACGTGATAACCATCACAAATCAATTCTGCGTAAGTATGTGGGAGCTCATACATAGCTCCTACCATACCTAGTTCGCGGTGTGTTAAACCACGCATCCCATTATAGGCATGTACCCATACACTAGCTCCAGCATCAACTGCCTTCTTAGCTTGTTCAAATGTCGCATCTGAGTGTCCAAGTGCAACTGTCACACCTTCACCTGTAATAGTACGTACAAAATCTTCCACACCATCACGTTCTGGTGCAATAGCGATTTTATTTAGCATCCCTTTTGCAGCTTCCTGCCAAGAATGAAACTCCTCAACACCCGGGTCTCTCATATAAGTTGGATTTTGTGCCCCCTTAAAAGTTTCTGTGAAATATGGACCTTCATAATAAATCCCACGAATCTTAGCACCTGTTGCTTCTTTATAATGGTTTCCAAGATTTTCAGTGACTGCAAGCAATTGCTCATAAGTGGCTGTTAAAGTCGTGGGCAAGAAACTGGTAACACCGGTACTAAGAAGTCCTTCACTCATAGTATGCAATGTACCTTCAATGTTGTTGTCCATCACATCTACACCTGCATATCCATGAATGTGGGTATCTACAAGTCCTGGAGCAATGCTGTATCCTGTATAGTCAATCACCTCAGCTCCTTCAGGAATCTCTTCTACATGTTTTCCAAACTTGCCATCCACAAGTTCCAAGTAACCGCCACGACGCACCCCGTGTGGGTAGAAAAACTGATCCGCTTTAATATAGTTAGGCATAATGTTAACCTCCTTAAAAGATTGATTCTACAATTTATTATGTCAATTACATTATAAACCTTTCTTTTTTATTTGTAAATGGTATAGACCTATTTTCTAGAGATATTTTAAAAGAGCTGGATTTCTCCAACTCTTTTTAATACAAATTATTTTGATTTGACTGGCTTGTCTTGAGCTGTTTGTAAGGCTGTAGCAATGGTATCTGCATACAATTTAGCTCCTGCTTCAATTTTACTATTGTCACTTCCGAAATGGACTTGGTCTGTCCCAGTCCAAATTTCTGGATGTTCCTTAGCAGCTTGATTCCAATCTGCTATCGTGACGTAAGGAGTCTTCTCTGCCAATTCTCTCATATAGGCAGCCGCCTTCTCAACGATTGCATAGGTCTCTTTTGTCTTATCTCCTTCATAAGGAGTCACCAAAACCATATGGTGCCCCTTAGGAAGATTTTTTACGATACTGTCCCAATCTTCCTTGTAATTTTCAGGATTATTTACCCCTGTTGCAATGACCACCATCTTAGGTAAAAATTTATTCTGGCTATTGTTGAGCATGATTTCGTTGGCAGTCTTGGTTGTTCTGCTGACCTGCGCGTTAATCTGTGCTCCAGGAAGGGCTGTCTGCAGGGCTGTATTTGCCCTTAAGGCCACCGAGTCACCAATTAACATAGTGCCATCAGCAATTCCCAAACTGTTTGCATCTGCCCGTTCTGTCATCACCTTGGTTTGGCTAATATTTGTTGCAGCTTGCTTCAAACCATTGACAGTTAAGTCTGTCTCAAACGCTCCCACTTGTGGTGCCAACAAAGTCACTAAGAGGACAATGAAGGCCAAGATTCCTGTACTTGTTGCAAGAATTGCGTGAATATAAGGCAGGGGACGAAGAGTTTGTAAAACAGGTGTGTTCTTGCCTGCAATCCACGGCTCCAATACATAAAATGAAAGACTGGCAAATCCATAAGAACAAATCAAAGTCAGTAACACAGCAAGAAGATTTGATGTCAACTGTGAGAATATGATATAGAAAGGCCAATGGAAGAGATAAACCGCATAGCTAGTATCCGCTAAGAAGCTGATAATCTTCGGCTCCTGCACGTTAGGTGTCTTTTCATGTAAGACACGCGCCGCCAGAATCATAGCAAGGGCTGCAAGGCTGGCAAGCAAGAAGCCAATAAGATAGGCAAAGAGATAGGTAAATTTGACAAAGAAGGTCAAAATGAGTAAGAAGCCAAAACCTCCTGCAAAAATCAACAGGGTCTTTCGTAAATCCCAGATTTTATCCAACTGCTTGACGAGGGAAGTCGTCTGACGAACGCCTACAATAGTTGCTAGGATACTTCCCAAAAAGAATGGATAGACATGAGTTAAACTAGAGAAGTAAACAGAGGAATAAGAGGTCACTAGAAAACTACCAATAAACATGGAGAAGAAGCTAATCAAGAAGGCAGCAACAGACAAGAGAAAGACCATTCCCCTCAACTGACCATTTGATTTAGCCTGTTTGGATAAGAACCAAACTGCTAATCCCCATAGAATATAGTAATGAACCTCCACAGCCAAACTCCAATTATGAACAAACAAATGAGGAATGAACTGAGATTCATAACTCCCACCTGTTAGGAGTTCGTAGAAGTTGGTCATAAAGCCTAAGACACCCGCAATCTGACCTCCAATTCCAGCAACATAGTCTTGGCGAACTAGGAAGGTAAAGGGCATGGTTACCAAGACCATCAAAACCACAGGTGGCACAATCCGATAAAAACGTCTCCTAAAAAATCCTATCAAATCAATCTCATAGTTTTTAGAAAATTCTTCGATGAGTAGAGCTGTAATCAGGAAACCTGAAAATGTGAAAAAGACATCTACCCCGAAAAATCCTCCAGGAAAGATGGTCTGAAAGAAATGATACAAGAGTACCAGTAGTAAACCTGTAATCCTAATCAAGGAAAACCATTTAATGCGCATACGAGTTTATTCTTCCTTTCATTGTACACTTTATTCTATCAAAAAAAGAAGAAAAATCCTAAGAGAAAACTTAGGATTTTTAGCTTATATCAATTCCATTTTAGAAATTACGGCCTGACTTATTGTAGCCATATTTTTCCACAAAATACTCACGGAATTCCAAGAGATTGTCATCCATGATGGCTTGTCGCACTTGCTTCATCAGGTTAAGCAAGAAATAAAGATTGTGGTAACTAGTCAAGCGGATACCAAAGGTTTCATCAGCCTTGAGCAGGTGACGAAGGTAGGCGCGTGTGTAGTTCTTACATGTGTAGCAATCACACTCAGGATCCAGTGGCGTAAAGTCCTCAGCAAACTGGGCATTTTTGACAACCAAACGTCCCTGACTGGTCATACAAGTCCCGTTACGAGCGATACGAGTCGGCAGGACACAGTCAAACATATCTACCCCACGAATCACTCCATCAATCAAGCTATCTGGCGCTCCCACCCCCATCAAATAGCGAGGTTTATTTTCAGGTAGCAGTTGGGTTGTGAAGTCCAAGACCGCATTCATCTCTTCGTGGGTTTCTCCCACTGCCAAGCCACCGATAGAGTAGCCTGGGAAATCCATGCTGACAAGGTCATGAGCTGACTGACGACGCAGATCTTCAAAGCCTGCCCCTTGTACAATTCCAAACAAACCTTGGTCATGTGGACGACGGTGAGCCTTCAAACCACGCTCAGCCCAACGGCTAGTACGCTCGATTGATTTCTTAACGTAGTCATAAGGTTGATAAAACTGAGGACATTCATCAAAAGACATCATGATGTCTGAGCCCAGATTATTCTGAATAGAAATGGCTTTTTCTGGTGATAGGAACATCTTAGAACCATCGAGATGGTTTTTAAAGGTTACTCCTTCTTCTGTGATATTACGGCTATCTGCTAAGGAATAAACCTGAAAACCACCACTATCTGTCAAAATAGGCTGGTCCCAATTCATGAACTTGTGGAGACCACCAGCGCGTGCGATGAGTTCATCTCCAGGGCGAAGCCAGAGATGATAGGTGTTTGATAGGATAATTCCCGAACCCATCTCCTTCAATTCTTCAGGCGACTGAGTTTTGACAGTGGCTTGTGTCCCAACTGGCATAAACATAGGTGTCGGGAAGGTACCGTGGGGAGTGATGATTTCTCCCAGACGAGCTCCCGTGTGTTTTTCTTTCTTAATCAAACGATATTTGATTGGTGAATCTGACATTTTTTACCTCCGAAGCTGGGAAAAACAGTCCCAGTTCATACTTTGTGCCCAAG
>JAWHFN010000018.1:0-18901 GCA_032565555.1 Streptococcus mitis
GACCTATTATTTTGATTATAATGGCGAAATGGTTGTTGGTTGGCAGTACATTCCAATGCCAGTTAAAGGATATACAATTGGTCCTTACCCTAATGGTATCAGATTAGAAGGTTCCCCAATGCCAGAATGGTACTACTTTGACGAAAATGGAGTGCTACAAGAGTTTGTTGGTTGGCAAGAATTAGAGCTAAAATATTCCTTAACCGTTGGGAAAAAACATGGTGAAGGCCGGGAAGGTCCCGAAGTTCTTAAATTAGCATACTACTACTTTGATCAAGATCATTATTTAAAGACAGGTTGGCTTTATGATCAATCTAACTGGTATTACCTAGCAAAAACAGGAAATTCTGGGAATAAGAATCTTGGTGGTGAAAGACGTGTAGGTTGGATAAATGATGGTTCAGCTTGGTACTATCTAGATTCAGAAACTGGTATCATGCAAACTGGTTGGAAGCAAATTGGCAATAAGTGGTACTACCTCCGTTCATCAGGTGCAATGGCAATTGGTTGGTATCAAGATGGTTCAACTTGGTATTATTTAGATAATAAAAATGGTGATATGAAGACAGGTTGGGTATATGTTGGTAACCGTTGGTACTACCTTCGTTCATCAGGAGCAATGGCAACTGGTTGGTATCAAGATGGTTCAATTTGGTACTACCTAAATGCAAGTAATGGAGATATGAAGACAGGCTGGTTCCAAATCAATGGTAAATGGTATTATGCCTATGGTTCAGGTGCTCTAGCTGTTAATACCACAGTAGATGGTTACTACGTAAACTATAATGGTGAGTGGGCTAAGTAACGAATGCTAATCGTAACTGTAGTTGATACTTAACTTAGTAAAAAGAGCTTTTTTCTACCATTTGTCAACTCTATCAATTTTTAAGAATTAAATGAGTCAAGACAGTAGCTATTCAGTATGTTTATCTACTGTAGTAGGTTGAAGAAAAGCTAAGAATGAGAAAGGACGAAGTTAGTCCTTTCTTTTTTATGTGACTATACTTTCTATTCAAATGAGCTTTTAACCAATTGATTGAGCCAATCCACTCTTAAAACCAAAGAGCAATCTCTCGCTTAGCTGACTCTTCTGAATCTGAACCATGTACAACATTTTGGATAACCTCATTTTCTCCAGCAGCTTTTGCAAAATCACCTCGAATCGTTCCTGGTAAAGCTTCTTCTGGACGAGTTGCCCCCATCATAGTTCGCCAAGTTTCAATTACTTTGGGACCAGAAATGATACCTACAAGAACCGGTCCTGAAGTCATAAATTCACGAATCGGTGGGTAAAAACTCTGACCAACCAAGTCCTGATAGTGCTGATCAATCAACTCTTCTGAAACCTTTGTACGCAACTCCAATTTTTCGATTGTAAATCCACGTTGTTCGATGCGTTTCAACACTTCACCTACTAGTCCTCTTTTTACACCATCTGGTTTAATGATAAAAAATGTTTGTTCCATACCCGTCTCCTTTGTCAGCTTTTTTCTTTTATTTTACCACATTTCATGGAAAAATGGAGAAAGTTTTCAGAAAAGAGAAAGAGAACCCGAAGGCTCTCTCATCTGCTTTTATTCTACTGTTTCTTCCACAGTTTCAACGGCAGTATCCACAACTACTTCTGTTGTTTCTTCATTTCCTTCTTCCTCTACTGGAGGATTAAGGTATTCTTCTTCGTTGATAGCATGTGGTTCAAGGTTACGGTAACGGGCCATACCAGTACCTGCTGGGATGATCTTACCGATGATAACATTTTCTTTAAGTCCAAGGAGATGGTCTTTCTTACCACGGATAGCTGCATCCGTAAGGACACGAGTTGTTTCCTGGAAGGAAGCCGCTGACAAGAAACTGTTGGTTTCAAGTGAGGCTTTGGTAATTCCCATAAGAACTGGGCGACCAGTCGCTGGGACTCCACCTGCGATAAGAACATCTTTGTTAGCATCTGTAAAGTCATTGATATCCATAAGGGTACCCATGAGAAGGTCTGTATCTCCTGGATCCATGACACGGACTTTACGAATCATTTGACGAACCATTACCTCGATGTGTTTGTCACCGATTTCTACCCCTTGGCTACGGTAAACTTTTTGTACTTCACCGAGAAGGTAAGTTTCAACTGACAAGACATCACGAACTGCAAGGAGGCGTTTTGGTTGGATAGAACCTTCTGTAAGAGCAGCACCACGCGCTACTTGGTCCCCAACTTCGACACGCATACGAGCGGTAAATGGAACGACATATTCCCCTTCGCCAGTTTCACCCTTAACAAAGACTTTCTTGGTACGAGTTGATGCATCTTCTTCAATAGCAGTAACTTGTCCTTTAACCTCTGTGATAACCGCTTCCCCTTTAGGATTGCGGGCCTCAAAGATTTCTTGGACACGAGGAAGACCCTGAGTGATATCGGTATTTGAGGCAACCCCACCCGTGTGGAAGGTACGCATTGTAAGCTGTGTACCAGGTTCCCCGATAGATTGGGCAGCGATTGTACCAACTGCTTCACCAACTTCAACCGCATCACCAGTCGCCAAGTTGATACCGTAACAGTGACGGCAGACACCGTGACGAGTGTTACATGTAAATACTGAACGGATAGTTACTTCTTCCACACCAGCATTCACAATTTCACGTGCCTTGTCTTCTGTAATCAACTCATTTGGACCAATGATAACTACACCAGTTTCTGGATGTTTAACAGTTTTCTTAGTGTAACGACCATTGAGACGCTCTTCAAGCGACTCGATCATCTCTTTTCCTTCTGCGATAGAACGGATCAAGAGACCACGGTCAGTTCCACAGTCATCCTCACGGATGATAACGTCTTGGGCAACGTCAACCAAACGACGAGTCAAGTAACCTGAATCGGCTGTCTTAAGGGCCGTATCGGTCATACCTTTACGGGCACCGTGAGTTGAGAAGAACATTTCGAGTACTGACAAACCTTCACGGAAGTTTGAAAGGATTGGCAATTCCATGATACGTCCGTTCGGAGCCGCCATCAGACCACGCATACCGGCAAGCTGTGAGAAGTTTGAGATGTTACCACGGGCTCCTGAGTCCATCATCATAACGATTGGGTTCTTAGGATCTTGGTTGGCAATCAAGCGTTTCTCCAATTTTTCACGAGCTGCACGCCATTCTGCTGTAACAGCATTGTAGCGCTCGTCGTCTGTGATCATACCACGACGGAATTGTTTGGTGATTTGTTCTACACGTTTGTGTGATTCTTCAATGATTTCAGCCTTATCATCAACGACTGGGATATCGGCAATACCCACTGTCAATCCTGCAAGAGTTGAGTGATGGTAACCGAGGTTCTTCATGCGGTCAAGTAGGGCAGAAGTTTCTGTCGTACGGAAACGTTTGAAGATTTCAGCGATGATATTTCCAAGGTTTTTCTTCTTGAATGGAGGGTTGAGTTCAAGATTGCTGATAGCTTCCTTGATATCTCCACCAAGTGGCAAGAAGTATTTAGCTGGAACGCCTTCTGTCAAGTTGGCATTGTTTGGTTCTTGCAAGTATGGTAGGCCCTCTGGCATGATGTCGTTGAAGAGGATTTTACCAACTGTTGTAAGCAAGACCTTGTGTTTTTGCTCTTCTGTCCAAGGTTTGTTGAGGCTATCTGTTGCGATACCAACACGTGAGTGAAGGTGAACATAACCATTACGGTAAGCCATAACCGCTTCGTCACGGTCTTTGAAGACCATTCCTTCACCTTCACGACCAGCTTCTTCCATAGTCAAGTAGTAGTTACCCAAAACCATGTCCTGAGATGGTGTAACAACTGGTTTACCATCTTTCGGGTTCAAGATGTGCTCAGCAGCGAGCATGAGGATACGAGCTTCTGCTTGGGCTTCTTCTGAAAGTGGTACGTGGATGGCCATTTGGTCCCCGTCAAAGTCGGCATTGTAGGCTTCACAGACAAGTGGGTGCAAGCGAAGGGCCTTACCATCAATCAAGACTGGCTCGAAGGCTTGGATACCCAAACGGTGAAGGGTCGGTGCGCGGTTCAAAAGTACTGGGTGCTCTTTGATTACTTCTTCAAGAATATCCCAGATACGCTCATCTCCGCGTTCCACCAAGCGTTTAGCTGCTTTGACGTTTTGCACGATATCACGGGCAACGATTTCACGCATCACGAATGGCTTAAAGAGCTCTATCGCCATTTCACGTGGCACACCACATTGGTACATCTTAAGCGTTGGACCAACGGCAATAACGGAACGTCCTGAGAAGTCAACACGTTTACCGAGCAAGTTTTGACGGAAGCGTCCTTGTTTACCTTTAAGCATGTGGCTCAATGATTTAAGAGGACGGCTACCTGGTCCTGTGATTGGACGACCACGACGACCGTTGTCAATCAAAGCGTCAACTGCTTCTTGAAGCATACGCTTCTCATTTTGAACGATGATACCTGGTGCATTCAACTCAAGCAAACGAGCCAAACGGTTGTTACGGTTGATAACACGACGGTAAAGGTCGTTCAAGTCAGATGAGGCAAAACGGCCACCATCCAACTGCAACATTGGACGAAGATCTGGTGGAATAACCGGAAGGATGTTGAGAATCATCCATTCAGGTTTGTTGCCAGACTTATAAAAGGCATCCAAAACATCCAAACGACGGATAGCTTTGACACGTTTTTGTCCAGTAGCTGTCTTCAACTCTTCTTTGAGTTCAGCAATTTCTTTTTCAAGATCTACTTGTTTCAAAAGGTCTTGGATGGCTTCGGCACCCATCTTGGCAACGAATGATCCATAACCATACTCACGCAAGCGCTCACGGTATTCGCGCTCTGTCATGATAGACTTGTGCTCAAGTGGTGTATCCTTAGGATCAATCACCACATAAGCCGCAAAGTAGATAACTTCCTCGAGAGCACGAGGACTCATGTCAAGGGTCAAGCCCATACGGCTTGGAATCCCCTTAAAGTACCAGATATGAGATACAGGAGCTTTCAACTCGATGTGCCCCATACGCTCACGACGAACTTTTGTACGCGTTACTTCAACCCCACAACGGTCACAAACAATCCCTCTGTAACGAATGCGTTTGTACTTACCACAAGCACATTCCCAGTCTTTTGTAGGACCAAAGATGACTTCGTCAAAGAGTCCTTCACGTTCTGGTTTCAACGTACGGTAATTGATTGTTTCAGGTTTTTTGACTTCTCCATAAGACCATGAACGGACTTTGCTTGGAGAAGCTAGGGTGATTTGCATACTTTTAAAACGATTTACATCAACCACTATTTCTTCCCTTTCTATTCTAAGTGAACTGCTTATTCTTGTTCAGCAGTTTCTTCTGTTGCCTCCGCTTTTGTCGCTTTCTCAGCTTCTTCAGCTTCAAAGGCTGCTTTAGCCTCTTGGGCTGCTTTTTCGCGGGCTTTTTCAAGGTCATCTACGTGGATGACATCTTCGTCCATTCCTTCATCCAAGTCGCGAAGTTCCACTTCTTGGTCATCTTCGTCTAGGACACGCATGTCAAGACCAAGAGATTGCAATTCTTTGACAAGAACTCGGAAGGATTCTGGAACACCTGGTTTTGGAATTGGTTTTCCTTTTGTAATAGCTTCATAGGCTTTCAAACGTCCGTTGATATCGTCAGACTTGTAAGTCAAAATTTCTTGAAGGACATTTGATGCACCGTAGGCTTCAAGAGCCCAAACCTCCATCTCACCGAAACGTTGTCCACCAAACTGAGCTTTACCTCCAAGTGGCTGTTGAGTAACGGTTGAGTAAGGTCCGACAGAACGAGCGTGCAATTTATCATCAACCATGTGGTGGAGTTTGATCATGTACATGACACCGACAGAAACACGGTTATCAAATGGTTCACCAGTACGTCCATCGTAAAGGATTGTTTTAGCATCGCTATCCATACCTGCTTCTTTAACAGTTGACCAAAGGTCTTCAGAACTTGCTCCATCAAAGACCGGTGTTGCAATGTGAATACCAAGAGTACGAGCCGCCATACCAAGGTGGAGCTCCATAACCTGACCGATATTCATACGTGATGGCACCCCAAGTGGGTTCAACATGATGTCGACTGGAGTTCCGTCTGGAAGGTAAGGCATGTCTTCTACAGGAACGATACGAGAGACAACCCCTTTGTTTCCGTGACGTCCGGCCATCTTATCTCCGACCTTGATCTTACGTTTTTGAGCGATGTAGACGCGAACCAGCATATTAACACCTGATTGCAATTCATCTCCATTTGCACGTGTAAAAATCTTAACATCACGAACGACACCATCGGCACCGTGTGGTACACGAAGAGAAGTATCACGCACTTCACGAGATTTATCTCCGAAGATAGCGTGCAAGAGACGTTCTTCAGCTGAAAGGTCTTTCTCACCCTTAGGTGTTACTTTACCTACAAGGATATCGCCTTCTTTAACCTCAGCACCGATACGGATAATACCCATTTCGTCAAGGTCTTTAAGGGCATCTTCACCAACGTTTGGAATTTCACGCGTAATTTCTTCAGGCCCAAGCTTTGTATCGCGTGTTTCTGATTCGTATTCTTCAAGGTGAACAGATGTATAAACATCGTCTTTCACCAAGCGCTCGCTCATGATAACGGCATCCTCGAAGTTGTAACCTTCCCAAGTCATGTAGGCAACGATTGGGTTTTGTCCCAGCGCCATTTCTCCATTTTCCATAGAAGGTCCGTCAGCGATGAAATCGCCTTTTTCAACGACATCGCCAACTTTTACGAGAGTGCGTTGGTTATAGGCAGTACCTGAGTTTGAACGACGGAATTTTTGGATGTGGTAAACGTCCAATGAACCATCTTCACGACGAACCTCTACCTTATCAGCATCTGCGTAAGTAACTTTACCATCATACTGAGCAATCACAGCCGCTCCAGAATCGTGGGCTGCTTGGTATTCCATACCAGTACCAACGTAAGGTGCCTGAGGATTGATCAATGGCACAGCCTGACGTTGCATGTTGGCACCCATGAGGGCACGGTTGGAGTCATCGTTTTCCAAGAAAGGAATACATGCTGTCGCAACGGCAACTACCTGTTTTGGTGAAACGTCCATATAGTCAACAACATTAGCTGGATACTCTTGGTTGACCCCTTGGTGACGTCCCATGACAACTTTCTCAGCAAAGGTTCCATCTTCATTCAGACGAGAATTAGCCTGCGCTACAGTATATTCATCTTCTTCATCGGCTGTCAACCAAACGATTTCGTTTGTGACAACACCTGTTTCACGGTCAACCTTACGGTATGGTGTTTGAACAAAACCATATTTGTTCAAGTGTCCGTATGATGACAAGTTGTTAATCAAACCGATGTTAGGTCCTTCAGGGGTCTCGATTGGACACATACGGCCGTAGTGAGTGTAGTGCACGTCACGTACTTCATATCCAGCGCGGTCACGTGTCAAACCACCAGGTCCTAAGGCTGACAAACGACGTTTGTGAGACAACTCAGAAAGTGGGTTGTGTTGGTCCATGAACTGTGACAACTGTGATGAACCAAAGAATTCTTTAACCGCAGCTGTTACAGGACGGATATTGATAATTTGTTGTGGTGTCAAGACTTCATTGTCTTGAACAGACATACGTTCACGGACATTACGTTCCATACGAGAAAGTCCAAGGCGTACTTGGTTGGCAGGCAATTCACCAACCGCACGGATACGACGGTTTCCAAGGTGGTCGATATCATCTACACGACCAAGTCCTTCAGCCAAGTTGAGGAAGTAGCTCATCTCAGCAAGGATATCTGCAGGAGTGACGATACGAACCTTGTCATCTGGATTAGCATTACCGATGATGGTTACGACACGGTCTGGATCAGTTGGTGCAACAACCTTGAATTTTTGAAGAACAACTGGCTCTGTTACTACAGCAGCATCATTTGGAATGTAGACAATCTTGTTCAAGTCGCCATCCAAATGGTTTTCAATACTTTCAATCACGCTACGAGTCATGATTGTTCCAGCTTCTACCAAGATTTCTCCTGTTTCAGGGTCTACCAATGGCTCAGCAATTGTTTGGTTAAGCAAGCGCGTTTTAACATTGAGCTTTTTATTGATCTTGTAACGACCAACTGCTGCTAAGTCATAGCGACGTGGGTCAAAGAAACGAGCCACAAGCAAGCTACGTGAGCTTTCAGCTGTCTTAGGCTCACCTGGACGAAGGCGTTCGTAGATTTCTTTCAAGGCTTCGTCGGTACGAGAGTCCATTGGGTTCTTGTGGATATCTTTTTCAACAGTGTTGCGAACCAATTCACTATCACCAAAGATATCAAAGATTTCATCATCACCTGAGAAACCAAGCGCACGAACCAAGGTTGTAAATGGAATCTTACGAGTACGGTCGATACGAGTGTAGGCGATGTCTTTTGAGTCGCTTTCAAGTTCCAACCAAGCTCCACGGTTAGGGATAACAGTTGAACCGTAGCCCACTTTACCGTTTTTATCAACTTTATCATTAAAGTAAACACCTGGTGAGCGAACCAACTGAGATACGATGATACGTTCACCACCATTGATGATGAAAGTACCCATTTCCGTCATGATTGGGAAATCACCAAAGAAAACTTCTTGGGTCTTGATTTCGCCTGTTTCTTTATTGATCAAGCGGAAGGTTACAAAAATTGGTGCTGAGTAGCTAGCATCGTGGATACGAGCTTCTTCTAGCGTGTATTTTGGTTCCTTGATTTCATATCCAACAAATTCCAACTCCATTGTGTCTGTGAAGTTTGAAATTGGCAATACATCTTCAAACACTTCCTTAAGACCGTGGTCTAGGAAATCTTTGAATGAGTCAGTTTGAATTTCAATCAAATTTGGTAAGTCAAGAACTTCTTTGATTCTTGAAAAACTACGACGGGTACGATGTTTCCCGTATTGAACGTCATGTCCTGCCAAGATGATTCTCCTTTGTAAATAAGTTCCAAGCCTTGTCAATCAGGCTTTCTAATCGTCATATGGTTGTAAAACCCCTATCACCGTGTCCCCTTGACGAATTTTCAGAATCTTTAAGTCTTTGTTACAAATACTCAAAATCCTGAAAAAAAGCACAAAAAGAGCAGCTAAATCTGACTTTTTCAGAAGATTTAACTGCTGTGAGCCTTGTCTGGACAATATTTCAGACAAAACCTACGACAAATGATTACTCATATTATACCCTATTTAGCTAGATTTTTCAAGGGGATTGACGATTTTTTGACAAAATCTTTTCCTATAAGAAATACTGGCTAAATCGTAGCAAAACCTGTTGCGATTTTCTTTTCGTTTAATTTCAAGAAAACGCTTGCATATTGTTTTACTACATGCTATACTGATATAGAAATTTATTGATTGGAGAATCATTATGAGAAAAACACCAGCTCACACTGAGAAAAAAATGGTCTACAGCATCCGTTCCCTCAAAAATGGAACTGGTTCTGTCCTTATCGGAGCAAGCCTTGTCCTACTTGCTATGGCTACACCAACTATCTCAGCCAAGGAAAATACTACAACCACTAACGAAAGTAATAGTGAAACTACTACTGCCCTTACTCAACCTCTTACTGATGCAACAAACATCGCTGGCAAGAACGAAAGCGATTTTTCTTCACCTGAAAATGCAAACGCTTCCCTAAAGAAAAAAGAAGAACAACCTGCAACAGAGGCAACCACTCCTGCTGCAACTCCCGCCGATTCAGCACCACAAACCGGACAAGATCGTTCAAGCGAGCCAACTACTTCTACTACTACTGAAACTAAGGCAGAAGAGCCAATCGAAGACAATTACTTACGTATCCACGTCAAAAAACTTCCTGAAGAAAACAAGGATAGTCAAGGACTATGGACTTGGGACGATGTTGAAAAACCTTCTGAAAACTGGCCTAACGGAGCCTTGTCCTTCAAGGATGCCAAAAAAGATGACTATGGCTACTACCTAGATGTCAAATTAAAGGGAGAACAAGCCAAAAAAATTAGCTTCCTCATCAATAATACAGCTGGAAAAAATCTAACTGGCGATAAATCGGTAGAAAAACTGGCACCAAAGATGAATGAGGCTTGGTTGGACCAAGATCACAAGGTTTTCTCTTACGAGCCACAACCCGCAGGAACTATTCGCGTCAACTACTACCGTACAGATGGCAACTATGACAAGAAATCTCTCTGGTACTGGGGAGATGTGAAAAATCCAAGTAGTGGTGAATGGCCTAACGGAACAGACTTTACGGCTACAGGCAAACATGGTCGCTATATCGATATTCCACTCAAAGATGCAGCTAAAGATCTTGGATTTTTATTACTAGACAGAAACAAACAAGGAGACGATGTGAAAATCCGTAAAGAAGATTATAAGTTCACAGATTTGAAAAATCATAGCCAAATTTTCCTAAAAGATGATGACGAAACCATCTACACCAACCCCTACTATGTGCACGATATCCGCATGACAGGAGCTCAACACGTAGGAACTTCTAGCATTGAAAGTAGTTTTTCAACACTTGTCGGTGCTAAAAAAGAAGATATCCTCAAACACTCCAACATCACTAATCATCTAGGAAACAAAGTAACTATCACTGATGTTGCAATCGATGAAGCTGGTAAGAAAGTGACCTACAGCGGAGATTTCTCTGATACAAAACATCCTTATACCGTTAGCTACAACTCTGACAAATTCACTACCAAAACAAGCTGGCGTCTTAAAGATGAGACTTACAGCTATGATGGTAAACTTGGAGCTGACCTAAAAGAAGAAGGAAAACAGGTTGATTTGACTCTTTGGTCACCAAGTGCTGATAAGGTGTCTGTTGTTGTCTATGACAAGAATGACCCTGAAAAAGTAGTTGGAACTGTCGCTCTTGAAAAAGGGGAAAGAGGAACTTGGAAACAAACTCTAGATAGCACAAACAAACTAGGCATCACAGATTTCACTGGCTACTATTATCAATACCAAATCGAGCGTCAAGGTAAAACTGTTCTTGCACTCGATCCTTACGCTAAATCCCTCGCTGCTTGGAATAGTGACGATGCTAAGATTGACGGTGCCCATAAAGTGGCTAAAGCTGCCTTTGTAGATCCAGCTAAACTAGGACCTCAAGACTTGACTTATGGTAAGATTCGCAACTTCAAATCGCGCGAAGATGCTGTCATCTATGAAGCTCATGTGCGTGACTTCACTTCAGATCCGGCCATTGCAAAAGACTTAACCAAACCATTTGGTACCTTTGAAGCCTTTATCGAAAAACTAGACTACCTCAAAAACTTGGGTGTAACCCACATCCAGCTCCTTCCAGTCTTATCTTACTACTTTGTCAATGAGTTGAAGAACCATGAACGCTTGTCTGACTATACTTCAAGCAACAGCAACTACAACTGGGGATATGACCCTCAAAACTACTTCTCATTGACTGGTATGTACTCAAGCGATCCTAAGAATCCAGAAAAACGAATCGCAGAATTTAAACACCTCATCAACGAAATCCACAAACGTGGCATGGGAGCCATCCTGGACGTAGTTTATAACCATACAGCCAAAGTCGATATCTTTGAAGATTTAGAACCAAACTACTATCACTTTATGGATGCCGATGGAACACCTCGAACTAGCTTTGGTGGTGGACGTTTGGGGACAACTCACCATATGACCAAACGCCTCCTAGTTGATTCTATCAAATATCTAGTTGATACCTACAAAGTTGATGGATTCCGTTTCGATATGATGGGAGACCATGATGCCGCTTCTATCGAAGAAGCTTACAAGGCTGCACGCGCCCTCAATCCAAATCTTATCATGCTTGGTGAAGGTTGGAGAACCTATGCTGGTGATGAAAATATGCCTACTAGAGCTGCTGACCAAGATTGGATGAAACATACCGATACTGTAGCTGTCTTCTCAGATGACATCCGTAACAACCTCAAATCTGGTTATCCAAATGAAGGTCAACCTGCCTTTATCACAGGCGGCAAGCGTGATATCAACACTATCTTCAAAAATCTGATTGCTCAACCAACCAACTTTGAAGCAGACAGTCCTGGAGATGTCATCCAATACATCGCAGCCCATGACAACTTGACCCTTTTTGACATTATCGCTCAGTCTATTAAAAAAGACCCAAGCAAGGCCGAGAACTATGCTGAAATCCACCGTCGTTTGCGACTTGGAAATCTCATGGTCTTGACAGCTCAAGGAACTCCATTTATCCACTCTGGTCAGGAATATGGACGTACCAAACAATTCCGTGATCCAGCCTACAAGACTCCAGTAGCAGAGGACAAACAACCAAACAAATCTCACTTGTTGCGTGATAAGGACGGCAATCCATTTGACTATCCTTACTTCATCCATGACTCTTACGATTCGAGTGATGCTATTAACAAGTTTGACTGGACTAAAGCTACAGATAGAAAAGCATATCCTGAAAATGTCAAGAGCCATGACTATATGAAAGGGTTGATTGCCCTTCGTCAATCTACAGATGCCTTCCGACTCAAGAGTCTTAAAGATATCAAGGACCGTGTCCACCTCATCACTGTTCCAGGTCAAAATGGTGTGGAAAAAGAGGATGTAGTAATTGGCTACCAAATCACTGCTCCAAACGGTGATATCTACGCAGTCTTTGTCAATGCGGACGAAAAAGCTCGCGAATTTAACTTGGGAACTGCCTTTGCACATCTAAGAAATGCTGAAGTTTTAGCAGATGAAAACCAAGCAGGACCAGTCGGAATTGCCAACCCGAAAGGGATTGAATGGACTGAAAAAGGCTTGAAATTAAATGCCCTTACAGCCACTGTTCTTCGAATCTCTCAAGGCGGTGCCATCGTTGCCCCAGCTGTGGAAGAAAAAACAGAATTTGATCTTTCTAGCTTAACACAAGAGCAAGGTCAAAATAACGGCCAAGACACTATTCCAAACCGAGTAGTCAAATCTGAGCAGCAAACTCCAGCTCCACAAACTAAACCTGATTCTACAAAACCAGATGCAAAAGTAGCGGATGAGGATCATAAACCTAGCCAAGCTACAACTGATTCACAAGCTGAAAAACCATCACAAGAGCCACAAGCATCATCTGTAAAAGAATCTGTTAAAAACGAATCGGTAGATAACTCTAGCAAGGAAAATACACCTGCAACCCCAGCTAAACAAGCTGAACTTCCAAATACAGGAACCAAAAACGATCACAAACTCCTGTTTGCAGGAATCAGTCTCCTCGCCCTTCTAGGTCTCGGTTTCTTACTAAAAAACAAAAAAGAGAACTAAACTAGCCCTCCTATAGAAAAATCCCCCAAGCATTATAGCTCGGGGGATTAATTTTTGTACAATATTTGTCATCCTAATAAGCTTGATTAGGATTTTTTATTTAGCCTCTTTCATGGCAAAGTAAGCCCGGACTTTGGGTGCCACTTGTGTTCCGAAAAGTTCAATAGCTCTCAGAACTTGGTCATGAGGCATGGAACCAAGAGGTAGGTGAAGCATGAAGCGGTCCAATCCTAAATCCTCAATCATGCGAATCAATTTTTCGGCCACTTGATCTGGATTTCCCACAAACATGGCACCATTTGGCCCTATCTGCTCAAGGTATTGTTCATAACGCAACTCCTGCCAGTGTGGACGGTCTTTGGAAATAGCATCCACTACTTGCTTGGTCGGATGGAAATAATCTTTCACAGCCTGCTCGCCATCTTCAGTAACCCATCCCCAAGAATGAGCTCCAACCTTTAGTTCCTGACTGGCATGACCCGCTTCGCTCCCAATCTCACGATAAGCCTGAATCAACTTTTTAAAATAACGAGGGTTACCACCAATAATGGCATAGACAATCGGTAGACCTGCCTGAGCAATCTTCACTGTTGATTCGACATGACCACCTGTCGCTATCCACAAGGGTAATTTATCCTGAACTGGACGAGGATAAACTTCTTTGCCAGAGATTGTTTGGCTCAAGCGGCCTTGCCAGTCTAACTTGGTCTTTTCATTGACTAACTGGAGCAAGTCTAATTTCTCATCAAAAAGGGCTTCGTAGTCTTTCAAATCATATCCAAACAAGGGGAAAGATTCCGTGAAAGAACCCCTTCCAGCCATAATCTCCGCTCGTCCATTTGACAAAGCATCGATAGTGGCATATTGTTGGAACAAGCGAATCGGATCCATGCTCGAGAGAATGCTGACTGCACTGGTCAAACGGATTTTCTTGGTATTGACTGCACCTGCTGCCAGGACAATCTCTGGCGCAGATATCGCAAAATCCTCTCGATGGTGCTCACCAATCCCATATACATCCAAACCAACCTTGTCAGCTAGTTCAATCTCTGCCACCAACTGGCGAATACGTTCGGCATGACTGTAAGTTTGCCCAGTCCTTTCAAGCGCCGTTGTTTCCCCAAATGTTGAAATTCCCAATTCTACCACTGTGATTCTCCCCGTCTATTTCTTTCCTGCAATTTGAAAAATTATTCTAACACGAAACTTGACTACAAGCAACCAATCTGCTCACAAGAAAAAGCCTAGATAACTAGACTTTTTTAGTTTATTCTACCGTTACTGACTTAGCAAGGTTACGTGGTTTGTCCACATCAAGTCCACGGTGGAGTGTTGCAAAGTAAGCGACTAATTGCGTTGGCACGACCATTGAAATTGGTGAGAGGTAAGGGTGTACGGTCGTAAGGACGATATCGTCTGTCTCTTTAGCAACATTTTCTTCTGCTATAGTGAGAACCTTGGCACCACGGGCTGCCACCTCTTGGATATTTCCACGAGTGTGGTTGGCAAGGACTGGATCTGACAAGAGAGCCAAGACAGGCGTTCCTTCTTCAATCAAGGCAATAGTTCCGTGCTTGAGTTCTCCTGCCGCAAAGCCTTCACACTGGATGTAAGAAATCTCTTTAAGTTTGAGACTTGCTTCCATGGCTACGTAGTAATCTTGACCACGCCCAATGTAAAAGGCATTGCGAGTTGTTTCAAGAAGCTCACGAACCTTGGCTTCGATGGTTTCTTTCTCTGAAAGAGTTGATTCGATAGACTGAGCTACGATTGACAACTCATGAACCAGGTCAAAGGCTTGCGCTTTAGCATTACCATTTGCTTCTCCGACTGCTTTTGCAAGGAATGCAAGGGCTGCAATTTGCGCTGTATAGGCCTTGGTTGAGGCTACGGCAATTTCAGGACCTGCATGAAGGAGCATGGTATGGTTGGCTTCACGTGAAAGGGTTGAACCTGGGACATTTGTCACTGTCAAGCTTGGGATGCCCATTTCATTAGCCTTAACCAAAACCTGACGACTATCCGCTGTTTCACCAGACTGACTGATAAAGATGAAGAGTGGTTTCTTGCTGAGAAGTGGCATACCGTAACCCCACTCAGATGAGATTCCAAGTTCAACTGGTGTATCTGTCAATTCTTCCAACATCTTCTTAGAAGCAAATCCTGCGTGGTAAGATGTTCCAGCTGCAAGGATATAGATGCGATCTGCGTCTTGAACGGCCTTAATGATAGCTGGATCTACCACTACTTGACCCGTCTCATCTGTGTAAGCTTGGATGAGTTTACGCATAACTGTTGGTTGCTCATCGATTTCCTTGAGCATATAGTAAGGATAAGTTCCCTTACCGATATCTGACAAATCAAGCTCAGCAGTGTAGCTAGCACGTTCACGACTGTTGCCATCATAGTCTTGCACTTCCACGCTATCCGCCTTGACGATTACCAACTCTTGGTCATGGATTTCCATGTACTGGTTGGTCTCACGAATCATAGCCATAGCATCTGAGCAGACCATGTTATAGCCTTCCCCAAGCCCAATCAAAAGTGGTGATTTATTTTTAGCTACGTAGATGACTTCAGGATCTTGTGAGTCAACCAAAGCAAAGGCATAAGAACCACGGATAATGTGAAGAGCTTTTTTGAAGGCTTCAAGAACTGATAGCCCTTCTTCTTCCGCAAATTTTCCAATCAAATGAACGGCTATTTCCGTATCTGTTTGCCCTTTGAAGTGGTGACCTGCAAGGTATTCTTCCTTGATTTCAAGGTAGTTCTCAATCACCCCATTGTGAACCAAGACAAAACGTTCTGTCTCAGAGCGGTGTGGGTGAGCATTGTCTTCCGTTGGTTTTCCGTGAGTAGCCCAACGAGTATGTCCAATACCAGTTGTTCCCTCAACACCAGCTGTCTTAGCAGACAATTCTGCAATACGGCCTACAGCCTTAACTAGGTGATTTTCAGCACCACCTAGGACAAAAATCCCCGCAGAATCATAGCCACGGTATTCGAGCTTTTCAAGCCCTTGAATCAAAATATCAGTTGCATTTGTGTTTCCAACAACACCAACAATTCCACACATAGTATATACGACACAGACCAGCTGTGCTTTCTCCTTAAAATTGGTATAGTCTGATTTCTCTTTTATAGAACCAGCAAAAACAGTATATACTTGTTTCTTTCACTTGTCAAGAGTAAAAATTGGTATAGTTCAAATTAAGCTCCTGTAAGCAAAAGACTCTGACCAATTAGGATAATCAGTCAGAGTCCTTTTTAAAATCCATTATTATCGCTTAATTCCTTAAACCAGTGCCCTGATTTCTTCAGACGACGTTCTTGCGTTTCCAAGTCTAATTCAACCAAACCGTAGCGATTTTTATAGCTATTGAGCCATGACCAGCAGTCAATAAAGGTCCAGATTAAGTATCCTTTACAGTTGGCTCCATCTTCAATAGCACGGTGAAGTTCACGAAGATGACCTTTTACAAAGTCAATACGGTAATCATCTTGAATCATCCCATCTTGACGGAATTTTTCCTCTCCTTCAACACCCATACCATTCTCTGTCAACATCCACTCGATATTACCATAATTTTCCTTGATATTTTGAGCGATGTCATAAATCCCTTGCTCATAAATCTCCCAGCCACGGTGAGGATTGATTTTACGTCCAGGCATCACATAAGGCTCGTAAAAATGTTCTGGTAAGAGTGGACTCTCTGGATGCTTCGCAAATCGAGGCGCCATGACACGCAAAGGTTGATAGTAGTTGACACCAAGGAAGTCTACCGTATTGTCACGAATGAGATCCAACTCCTCCTCTGTAGCATCAGGCAAGAGACCGTATTCATGCAAGATTTCTACCAACTCCTGTGGATAAGTCCCCAAAACAGAAAGATCTAAGAAAGATTGGGCCTGAAAAAGATCCGCAATACGAGCAGCCTTGACATCAGCAGGATGCTGGCTACGTGGATAAGCCGGTGTCAAGTTGAGGACAATCCCAATCTTGGAATCTGGCAAAAGTTCATGACAAGCCTTAACCGCCCGACTGCTGGCCAATTGTGTGTGATAAGCTACTTTAACTGCCGCTTCTGCATCCACCTTATGTGGATAATGGGCATCGTAAAAATAGCCAAATTCTACAGGAACGATGGGCTCGTTAAAGGTAATCCATTGATCCACTAAATCTCCATAAGTCTCAAAACAAAAACGAGCATAGTCTTCATAGGCTGAGACAGTCGCCTTATTTTCCCAACCATCACCATCTTCTTGAAGGGCAAAAGGCAGATCAAAATGATAAAGATTGACTAACAGACGAATCCCCTTAGCCTTAATAGCCTCAAAGACCTTCCGATAAAAATCCACACCTTGAGGGTTGACTTTCCCACAGCCTTGTGGAAAAATCCGTGACCACTGAATAGAAGTCCGAAAGGCCGTGTGACCAGTTTCTAACAAGAGGTCGATATCCTTTTCCCAGTTTTCATAAAAGGTCGATGTCTTATCTGGACCAATCCCATTATAGTATCGATTTGGTTCCACTTGGTACCAATAATCCCAGAGATTATCTCCCTTACCGTCACCAGCTACACGCCCTTCTGTCTGCGGCCCAGAAGTAGAGGATCCCCAGACAAAATCCTTTGGAAATCTTAGCATACATTTACCTCTTTATCTACTCATTTTTCCCATTATACAGAAAAAACAAGGTAAAAACTAGTTACATTTTTTCCTTGTTTTTCTTCTGATTATAGTTTTTATTTCTTGCTGAGGATTTCAAGCGTTTCGAGCAAGTTATCTGCATGAACTTCGATAGTATCACCAGTTGCCTTAATCTTAACTTCTACGATGCCATCGGCCGCTTTTTTACCAACAGTAATACGGATTGGCAATCCAATCAAATCACTATCGCTGAATTTGACTCCGATACGTTCGTTACGGTCATCTGTCAAGACTTCGTAACCAGCTCCCATCAAGCTTGCTTCAAGCTTTTCTGTCAAGGCTTGCGCTTCTTCGTCCTTGACATTGACAGTGATCAAGTGCACATCAAATGGTGCCAATTCTTTAGGGAAGTTGATTCCCCAAGCGTAACGGTATTCACCTTTTGGCGTTTTGTTAACAAAGAGGCGAGCGTGTTGCTCCATCACTGCTGAAAGGAGACGGCTGACACCGATACCGTAACATCCCATGATAATTGGCACAGCACGGCCATTTTCATCCAAAACATCTGCTCCCATGCTTGCTGAATAGCGAGTGCCGAGTTTGAAGATGTGACCAATTTCGATACCACGCGCAAAGTTAAGGACACCTTGTCCGTCTGGAGAAATTTCACCCTCACGAACTTCACGGATATCCACATATTCTGCAGTAAAATCACGGCCTGGGTTCACACCAGTCAAGTGGTAGCCATCTTCGTTAGCACCGACAACTGCATTGCGAACATCTTGCACCTTACGATCTGCAATAATTTTAATATTCTCTGGCAAACCAACTGGTCCAAGTGAACCAAATCCTGCTTGAACAAGATTCGCCACTTCTTCTTCACTCGCAACATCAAAGAAATCTGCTCCCAAGTGGTTTTTCAACTTGACTTCATTGAGCTGGTCATTACCAACTAGAAGAGCCGCAACAAGCTCACCATCTGCCATGTAGAAGAGGGTCTTGATCGTTTGTTCTTCTGGAAC
>JAWHFN010000019.1:0-18271 GCA_032565555.1 Streptococcus mitis
AACACCTGGCTGTGTTTCGTCGGGATAGTGGTGTTCTTGTTGATGAGCGGAGTCATCACGCCACCCATGGTTTCGATACCATAATCCACCATGAGGAGTTCAATTGTTTCCCCATCCAAGGATTGGTTTTGTGTGGCCATGACACCCATCATAAAGAGTTTCTTAACGATTTCAGCTGGTTCACGTTTGATACGTTTTGCGATTTCCGCAACGGTCATACCATCTGTATATTCAAATTCTGTTGGCAATTCATGGAATTTGCGCTCCGTAACAGGTTTTGGAGTCTGATTACGGTTGTTCTTGTTATTGCCTTTTTTGTTCTTTTTGTTGTTATTCCAGTTACTATTCTTTTGATTTCTCACTTGATTTTGACTACTTCGATTCTTTTGTTGTTTTCTAGGACCATCTTCTTCGTGATCATAATCGTCACGATTTTTGTCTGGTCGAGCTTGTTTTTTACGACGTGTATCCACTGCAGCTTCTTTTTTCTCAGGGACGACTTCAACCACTGCTTGAACTTGTTGTTCTTGTTGCGCTTGTTCAGCTAACTTAGCCACTTCTTCAAAGATTTCCTCTGGCTCCTTGCGTTTGTTAGCTTGGGCCAAGGCTTCTTTGGCAGCCTGAGTCTGTTTGAAACGTTCCTCACTTGAACGGGCATATTCTGCATTTTGTTCTGCTTTTAAGGCTGCTGCACGGGCTTTAAAGTCAATACGTGGAGCCGCTTGATTTGGACGTTTGTCCTCTTGTTGACGGCGCTCGTTTCCACGATTTTGCTGACCTTGCTGTTTCTTAGCTTGGTCATTAAAACGGCGATTGTCGCGGTTTCCTTGACCTTGTTTTCCACCATTACGGCCGTCGTTTTTCTGACGGTTCCCGTTTTGTTGCTGGTCACGGTTATTGCCCTTATTTTGCTTGCGTCGTTCTGCCTGCTCTTTAGCACGAGCTTCACGCTCAGCCTTAAAATTACGGCTTTGCGGTTTAGCTGCTACTTTTTCTGTTTTAGGAGCGACTGGCTCAGCCGGTTTTGCCTCTTCCTTAGCCACAGCTGGTTTAGCTGGCCCAGATTTTTCGGCTTTCTTTTCTGCACTTGCTTTTGGTGCTGCAGGTTTTGCTTCTTCTTTCGGAGCAGCTACAGTCTTAAAGCTGGCAGCGATTTTTGCAGCGACAGCTTCTTCCACACTTGATGAGTGGCTTTTCACATCCAAGCCCAACTCTTTTGCACGCGCTACAACTTCTTTACTTTCTTTTCCAAGTTCTTTTGCGATTTCGTACAATCTTTTCTTAGACAAATCATGTCCTCCTCTTCTATTCCATAAGAGACCTCATTTTCTTTGTAAATCCAGCATCTGTTACAGCCAAAACCTTTCTCGATTTTCCGACTGCTATGCTTAATTCCAGTGTTGAAAACACGGTTACAATTTCTACTTGATAATAATGACTTTTATCTTGAATCTTCTTGGTCAGATTGGGGCCAGCATCATGGGCTAGAAAGACCAACTTGGCCTTGCCGTCTTGAATGGCCTTGACCACCAATTCTTCACCCGATATAATCCGCCCTGCTCTCTGAGCAAGTCCCAAGAGATTGCTTAACTTTTGCTTATTCAAGTCCTAACTCTCTTCTTTTCACTTTGTGATCCACATAAGCGACCAACTCGTCATAAAAGCTTTCATCCACTTCCATGCTAAAGCTACGGTTAAAGACCTTCTTCTTTTTCGCCTCTAGGGCTTCTTTATTGTCTAGCTTGATATAAGCGCCGCGGCCATTGGCCTTGCCTGTTGGATCGATAAAGACTTGTCCTTCCTTGTTCTTGACAATACGGAGCAAATCACGCTTATCAATCACTTCATTGGACACAACAGACTTGCGCAAAGGGATTTTTCTTGTTTTCATCTTTCCCTCCTCTAGCAGCTTTTATTCTTCTACAGTATCGTTTTCTGCTTCCAACTCTACTGAAGCAGCTTCTTCCATGGCTTCAAATTCACTAGCAGACTTGATATCAATACGGTAACCAGTCAAGTGAGCTGCCAAGCGAACGTTTTGCCCACGACGACCGATAGCAAGAGAAAGCTTGTTATCAGGAACAACCACCAAGGCACGTTTGCTGTCGTTTTCATCAAAGATAACTTGGTCAACTTCAGCAGGAGCGATAGCGTTGTAGATAAATTCAGCTGGATCAGCTACCCATTCGATAACGTCGATGTTTTCTTCGATTGGCACCATACGGTCGCTCTTGGCATCGTAGCGAGCTGGGTGGAATTTGCTAGTAATCTTCTTGATATTCGCTCCACCACGTCCAACGATTGTACCAATAGCGTCCACGTTTGGATTATGACTGCGAACGGCAACCTTAGTACGGTCACCAGCTTCACGAGCCACGCTCATGATTTCAACAGTTCCATCATAAACTTCTGGAATTTCTTGCTCCATCAAGCGTTTGATCATTTCTGGATGGCTACGGCTAACAAAGACGTTGACACCGCGAGGGTTGTCTTCAACCTTGTAGACATAAACTTCGATACGATCATGAGAAGCAAAAACTTCTCCAGGGATTTGGTCTTGTTTTGACAATTGGGCTTCAATGCTGCCAAGGTTGACATAAATGAAGCGGTTGTCAAAGCGTTCTACTGTACCAGACATGATTTCTTGCTCATGTTCTTTGTAAGTATTGTAAGTAATGGCACGTGTTTGCTTGCGCATTTTTTCCATAATGGTTTGTTTAGCAGATTGGGCTGCTACACGACCAAACTCAGCAGGTGCTTCTTCAAACTTGATTTTGTCTCCAAGTTCATAGGCTGAATTAATGGCAAGAGCATCTTTCAAGCTGATTTCCAAACGGCTATCAAATACTTCATCAACCACTTCACGGACAGTATAAACTGTAAAGTCACCTGTTTTTTCGTTGAAGTCAATAGCCACGCTATCAGATTGACCATAGCGTCTGCGATAAGCGGAACGAAGCGACTCTACTACTGCGTCGATGATATCTTCTTTTTTGATTCCCTTGTCTTCTTCCAAAATGCGGAAGGCCTCTAGCATTTCTTTACTCATGTTTTCTTCACTTTTGAATCCTCAAAAGCTATCCTTTCTTTTTCTATAATTTTACTGCTAAACGTGCTTTTGATACTAAACTGTATGGAATTTGGACAGTTTTCTTACGTGTCTTGTCCATATATTCCATGGTCAACTCGTCCTCTTCGAAGGCCACCAAGGTTCCTTCAAAGACCTTTTGCTTATCGATGGCTTGGTAGAGCCCGACATGGATGTATTTCCCAACCGCTCCAGCGACAGCATCCTTGGTTTTCAAAGGACGTTCCAAGCCTGGACTGGTGATTTCTAGGAAATATTGTTCTGGGAAGGGATCTGGCTTGATGGTGTCTAGGACAGGACTGATAATTTCTGTCAAGTCTGCCGTGTCGTTCAAGGTAATTCCTTCAGGTTTATCTACAAAAATACTGAGAATCATGTCACTGCCAATCTTTCCATACTCGATATCCACAAGTTCGAAAGGTGCTTCTATGACAGGTTCTACAACTTCTCTGACTAATTCTACAATTGTTGCGATTGCGTCCACCTCCTCATAAGCAAGAGGCGAAGATATTTCCCCGCCTCACTTTCTCATATTCTTACTCTTAGTATAGCACGTTTGCCAACTTATGTAAAGCAAAAGCACTTATATAGCCTGATTTCAGGCTATTTCTTAAAATTCTGCCTCAACTCGGTAGATAACTTGCCCCTTGTTGGAGAATTTTTGCTCGTATTCTGTCATGACATTGCCTTCAAAATCACTGGCATGTAAGTCTAGCCAGACACCATTGAGTTTCATGCCATACTGAGAAAAGCTCACTAGGCTGTACTCAAACAAGCCACAGTTATCTGTCTTGAAATGAATTTCTCCATTTTCAGGCAAGATACGCTTGAAGGTATCCAAGAAGGTCTTGTAGGTCAAACGACGCTTTTCATGGCGTTTTTTAGGCCAAGGATCTGAAAAGTTCAGATACAAACGATCAATCTCACCGTCTTCAAAGTAGTCAGTCAAGTCAGAACCATCTACCCACAAAAGCTTGATGTTAGGCACTCCAACTTCAAGCACCTTGTCCAAAGCATAGCTCAAAACAGACTTTTGAATATCAATCCCGATATAGTTGATGTTAGGGTTTTGTTTAGCCATACCTGAAACAAAGGCACCCTTTCCACTTCCTACTTCCACATGAATAGGATTATCATTTCCAAACAAGTCCCGCCATTTTCCCTTTGCTTCCAAGGGATTGAGGACCACATACTGGGGATTTGCCTCTAGTAATTCTGTCGCCCCTTTACGATTTCTAACTCTCATCTTCTCTTTCCATACTTGTCTCGGAAGTGACGCAAGCCATGGATCTCCCGATTGACATTTTCTAAATCTTGGTTCATATAATACTTGGAAATCTGGCTCAAATAAGACAATTGACCGTACCAATACAATTTATTTAATACCGTTTGATTGTACTTGTAACCGTAGTAGGTCAACCATTCCTTCCACTGATGTTCTGGAATATAATGGCAGAGCATATGGGCCACATCAAACATGCGATCGGTCAAGCGAACCGAATCCCAATCTACCAAATAAATCAAGCCACTATCTGTCTCAATCCAATTACTATGTCGTACATCTCCATGGACAATGGTCGCATGGTCCTCTCTAAATCCTGGAATAGTCTGACGTAAATCAGCCATCACTTCACTGATAAAATGATTTTTACGCAAAGCATCTGGAGCCGTTTCTTGCCAAGACTGGAGTAAATCTACAGGTGTTTCCATGGCATAGCCCAAACGACTCAACTGTGTCATCAAAGGACGTGAGCGATGAAGACGGGTTAAAATATTGACGATTTGTTTACGATTCATATCATAGGGGGTCAATATCTTGCCTGTCAACCATTCTTGAGCACACATATCACGCCCATCTGCCAAACGGCGACTCCATAATAATTGTGGAGCAATTTGTTCTCTAGCTAGACCAGGTAGGATTGGAGAGGTGTTCATTTTTACAAAGATACGCTTCCCATCAGGATAGCTACCCATATAAGCCTTGCCACTTTTCCCAGGTATGGGAGTCAGTGTTAGCTCATTATCACCCAAATCCATTTCTTTCCTCCGTATAAAGTTTCCTTACTATTCTACTAGTTTTTGGCCTATTCGTCAACCGCTCCACACCCGATTCTCAAAGAAAAGCCTCTGGATTGACTTGGGTATCATTGTAGAAAGAAAAGGCAAGCTCTTTCTTCTGCTTACCTTTTCATAATTTTTATAAATAATATAAGAGTGGCAAACTGTTGTAAAACATGTGGACTAGAGTAGAAACCCATAAGTTTTGGCTCTTTTTATAAGCAAAGCCCAGCAACAAGCCCCCAAGTATATAAAAAATAAACGAAAGGACATTAGAAGGTCCATGCATGAAAGAAAAGAGAGAGGAAGTTAGCACAAGCCCTAACCAAGAATTGTCAAAAACCGCACCTTGAAGAAGTCCTCTGAAAATGAGTTCCTCCTGGATTGGTCCAAAAACTGAGGTAGTCAAAATCAAAGACAGAGAAATTCCTCTGCTGAGTTCCGCCAAGTGTTGAACCCCTGAGCCAGAAGAAACAGCGAAGAAATGAATATAAACCAGCGTCTCAAGTACACTTAGAAGAAAGATTGCAGTGAAAAGCAAAAGTTGTTTCCTGCTTAACATCCCAAAAGAAATCATTTCAAACTTTCTAGCATAAACAACACTCAGCGAGGTTACTAGAAGACTTACAATAATCAATTCAGATTCATTTTGAAAAAAATCCCCATGGTTAATCGTATAAGGAACTGTAATAACGATTATTAGTACTAAAAATCCAAAGCATAAGGCATGAAATTTATCAAAAAACTCCATAAAACTATCCTCCTCAACAAACAAACTTCCCTACAAGTCATCCTTTAACTCTAGTCTTTCCAAAACAAACCATTTTATACTCTTCGAAAACCTCTTCAAACCACGCCAACGTCGCCTTGCCGTAGATATGGTTACCGACTTCGTCAGTTCTATCCACAACCTCAAAACACTGTTTTGAGCAACCTGCGGCTAGTTTCCTAGTTTGCTCTTTGATTTTCATTAAATATAAGTTAAAAGTGGTAAACTGTTGTAAAACATATGGACTAGAGTAGAAACCCACAAATTCTGGCTCTTTTTATAAGCAAAGCCCAGCAACAAGCCTCCAAGTAGATAATAGAAAAACGAAGGGACATCATAAGGAACATGCATGAAAGAAAAGAGAGAGGAAGTCAACACAAGTCCTAACCAAGAATTGTCAAAAAATGCACCTTGAAGAAGTCCTCTGAACATGAGTTCCTCCTGAATTGGTCCCAAAATTGTGACACTGACAATAAAGGAAAACGAAAGTCCCTTACTCGTTTCCTCAAGGTGTTGAGCCGAAGCACCAGAAGCAACTGAGAAAAAGGCATGATAACCTATATTTACCAGCACAGTGAGAAGAAAGATTCCAATGAACAGCATGAGTTGTTTCTTGCTTAACATCCCAAAAGAAATCATGTCAAACCATTTCGCATAGCCAAAACTAAGGAAAAGCAAGAGACTCTTTATAATAATGAATGTGTACTGGTGTTGAAAATAATCTCCTTGATTAATGGAATAACCCGCTGCACCAACGATTGCAAAGACTAAAAATCCCAAAAACAAGGCATGACATTTATTGAAAATGGCCATAAAACTATCCTCCTCAACAAACTCCCCTACAACTCATCCTTTAACTCTAGCCTTTCCAAAACAAACCATTTGAGTAACCAAAATCCGACCACATAGCCAGCTCCTAAGAAGATAGCCATTAAAGATAGCATGGGATTTAGGAAATAAAAGGCCACAACAGATACAAAGGTTAGCACAAAAACATTAAAGGCAATAGTGTCAGAAGCCAAGACTAGAATATAGGGCGTCAACCAATCTAAGGTTTTTGAATCTAGGAAAAATAAGTGTTTATACATGATGACCTCCTCTATGGCTGAAAAGCAAGCCTTTTGTTTTTTTACCCCAAGACTCTATTTAGAAAAGTGAGCAAAAATGGTAAGTTTGCAATGATATTATTAACAATATGAATCGAATAAGAAGGATAGATACTCTTCGTATAACGTGTTAGACAGGCAAATAGACAGCCCACTGCCGTATAGACAAAAATATCTGCGAGACTTGGCAAGCTAGAAAAGTGGGGCAAGGCAAATAAGAATGACGGAAAGAGAAGATCCAGCCCCCATCTCGAATCCTTAAAGAAGGCATGTTGAAGCAGTCCTCTACATACCAATTCTTCCATCAGAGGCCCTAGTACGATTAAGGTTAGGTAAACACCAAACTCCGCAAAATTTGTCTCACTATAGGCAATAAACAAATTCCACCCTTCATTAGTTCCCTGGACGTGTTTAGCTGTCAGATAGTTAAAGCAGATAAGTACAACAGCGGCTAACACCGTCAGAACAGAATAGCTCAACCACTTTTTCCTAGGGATGCGAAAGAGATAAGCATGGCCCGACCTAACCAAAATCCAAACCATCAAGCCGATAAAGAGAAGACTGATGATGTTTCGAATCCAGATAATATTTCCTACCCAAGACGAGAACTCCCAATAATCGCTCCAAAATTGGGTTGTCCAAGACAGTCCGAAAAACAGAAACAAATAAGAAAGAATGGCACTCGTTTTGAAAAGAATAGAGTGTCTTTTCATAGAAATCCTCCCCACTATCTACAAGACAGGATGGCCCCCTCCTGTCAGGCTCTATTACTGCAAGATTAAGAAGACAGCTTGTTCTTTTTAAGGCTAACCTGACTACTAGATAATAGATACATTAAGGCATTAAAGACAATGAAAATATGTCCATAGAATAAAATCAACCTCGCATCCAAACCAAGATAAAGTTTGACCATCAAAAAGATGAGCAAAAGAATTTGAAACCATAAGGTTTTTCCAAAAATAAATTTAAAGCGGTTTCGAATGTCTACTTCCTTGATTTTTACCGCCACCCCTTTATTAGCAAGAAGGAAAATACCTGCTTCAAATAATCCACTGTAGAGAACAAGCCACCCAATCGATACATTAGAGATTTGTAAAAATGTCCCTAAAAGAATATTCAACACACTACTCAAGAAAATAACAAGAAATAATCTATATTTCATTTTAAATACCTCCATTCACTTATTTCACGGACAGTTTAATAGAGCCTTCTAATCAAAGATTCTGTCAGAAGAAGAAGGCAAGCTACTTTTTATAATACTTCAAGCCCCAAATGAGCAAAAGCATGATAAGCAAGCAGAGAATAGCGCCAATATAGGCAATTAGTTGTTGGTAAGATTCTCCTGCTGTGATACCTCTATACAAACAAATGATAGACATAAAACCTGTCAAACCGATATACATAAGTTGATTGGTTCTAGGACTAACCAAATCATCATCTTCAAACTCTCTTATCCTCATCTCCCTAGTGAGGTAAACAGTAACCAAAATAGAGGCCAAGTTAATAACCACTAAAAGAAATTGGAAAACCAATGAAAAATTTAAAAACTGACGAGATAGAAATAGATAAGTAGAGACAAGCAAGGGCAACTGACCTAGGAACAATCTCGTAAGGAAGATGTTCCGTTTTTTAGCAAGAAAAGCTTTCATTTCTTTGCTCCTTTCTTTTTAGTTAAAGCAACATAGATCACAACCGCAATCATATAGGCTATGGTATAAAATAACTGATACCAAATACTCTCCCTAAGCGGATAAAGAAAGATGGACATAATCAGATACAAGATGAAAATGATAAGTATTTTTCTCTTCATAAGATATCCTCCTAAATGTATGCTTTATCTTATACTCAATGAAAATCAAAGAGCAAACTAGGAAGCTAGCCGCAGGCTGTACTTGAGTACGGCAAGGCAACGCTGACGTAGTTTGAATTTGATTTTCGAAGAGTATTAGTTGAGCAAGAACCTTTACACTGTTAGTATAGCACTCATTTTATCCTTGGAACACTCAAATCATAAATGGTCATCAAAACATCTTGAATTGTAAAAAATTTAAAAAAGCAAGCATGAAAAACATACTTGCCCTATACAACATATTGATACCAACTTAATTTGTAGATTTTTTATCCTGCTATCACATATCATTTTGACAGGCGAAACAATATTAAAGAAACTCCCCTGTAGATTAAACTAGCGATAAAAAATCTTTTTATCTAATTAGATTTACCTTTATTCCTCTTTGGAGATTTTAAAAATTTTTCCCTAATTAAAGAAGTAATAAAAGAAACAAACATACCAACAACAAAAACAATAAGAAAACTTTTGAAATCCATAATTACCTCCAAGTACACAAGCTCAAGTCTTTAAGCAACCATAATAGCCAATTGTAACATTGTTTTTGCATTCACGAGGAATACCTCTTTTTACTTTCGTCCTATTACAACCTTAATAAGGCTAGTATACTACTATTTTTTAAAATTTTCCATCCAAATCATAAATGGTCATCAAAACATCTTGAATTGTAAAAAATTAAAAAAGCAAGCATGAAAAACATACTTGCCCTAGGGGAACTTGACAATGTGAAAATACAAAATAGAAAACTACTCACCCTCACTTCCGTATGTTCTCATATATTCTCATAATCGCAACAAGGATAGCAGCTGTCCCACTTGCCAAAGCGATAAGGGTAATGATAATGTTGAGGATTTCAGGCGTACTCCCTATTCTGTTGACAAGACGGAGTAGAGATATAACTGCCAACTGAATCAGGAGTATTGATTCTACTCTTACCATTGAAGTAAGTCTGTTTTCAACCGCATATAAAAAGGCTGGCAGCAAAACACAGGCTATAGCAATCACAAACAGGTTGCCCCCTGTTTCTTCTCCCTTGTTCACCACGGAAATCATGAGAAGATTCGATGCTATAATCAACGTAGAACAGATGATAAAAAAGGATTTCTTATTCATATAGGGTACCTCATATACTATGGCATTTTAATTGATGACTACAGGCGGTACTTCTTTCCACAGATCTTCTAATCATCAACTGACATCGAGTGAACTGTTAAAACCTGACGAAAGACTTGATTTTGACAGGTGGTATTTAGACTGGTATTAGGATGGCTTTCCACAATTTTCATAACAGTATAGAGACCAACTCCTCTCTCTTCCCCTTTAGAACTGGCTCCAAAGGAGAAGATTTCAGAAATATCGATGCCCTCTTCTTTGATGGAATTTTCGATGATAAAGGTCTCCTGTGCCCCATTTTTTAAAAATGCGATTGAAACATGAGGTTGACAGGCTTCTACACTAGCTTCAATAGCATTGTCACAAAGGATAGACACAATGGTTAGAAAATCAAGTAGACTCATCCCCTCTACCTGAATCTCCTCTGGAACTTCGACATTAAAGACAATCTTCTTATCTCTAGCTTTTAGAAATTTCCCTGCTAGAAGACTTTTGAGGGCACGGTCCCGAATATTTACCAATCTGCCAAGGTCATATTTGTTGTCCTGCAATTTCTGACTAGAATCCTTTAAGACCGAGTCGTAGACCTCTTTTATCTGCTCCATATCCTCCTCTTCAATGCCCAGACGTAAACTGGTCAAGAGGTTGGTGTAGTCATGGCGAAAACTCCGGACTTCCTTGTAAAGTTCCTCTATATGCCGACTATAGCGTTCCATATCTCTGTAGCGCAAGGCCTGTTCTTGGTCCAATCTCTCATGGAGTTTGTCCTTCAAATAGGTATCTAGCTTCTTGATAATACCCATAAAAAAGAGTAGGTAAAAGACTAGGATGAGATGGCGAACAGTCGTTGATTGAATACCTTGTTCATATTCAAAGAAAGACAGACTTTGCATCACTAGATAGTAAGCCCCCATTATCCAGTTAATCGTAGTCAGGGACTTTTGAAAACCTTTATCGAGAGTCTCCCTTCTCAAACTAGTAAAATCATAGTCTAACCATTTCAAAAAGGCTAGAGAAATAAAGCAAATGAAAATTTTTATACATAACCAAATAAAAGAGCGGTCATCATACACATGCCCTTGCCCCAAAAATGGAATCACAAAATAGGAGACTACCCTGAAAAAAAGATTCACCAACATCATTGGGAAGAGACCATAAAAGAAGAGTAGTTTTTTAGGAAGCCCTCTTAACAATAAGAAAGATAAACCAATGCCGTACAAGGGTTCCATAAAATAAGTTAGGTAAGTATTTCCTACTATATAGCTAATCGTTACAAAAACAACTGCTAAAAGTAGCTTAAAAAGAAAGGACTTAAAAACTCTCTCCAGAGTTAGAACAATTCCATCCACCTTAAAAAATATAAACAATTCCAATCCAGATATCAAAAACACATATACTATCTTCCAAACTAATTCCATTCCAGCACCTCACTCAATGTAAGTTATTGATGGCCTCAGACACTTCTCTGACCTTATAACGCGCAATCATACAGCTTCCTCCATTGGGAAAGAAAAGGAGTTTCTCTTTCTTATCCAAACGAACTACATTGGCAGGATTAATGAGAAAAGAGCGATGGCACTGCAAGAGACGGGGCTCCTGCTTGAAAACCTCCTCTAAACTCGCTGTAAATTCCAACCTGTCTGTCTTGGTATAGAGAATAACACGATGGGCTCTGGGCGACGTTTCGAGATAGTAGACCTCTTTAAAAGGATACTGGAATTGAGCAAATTTTGATTTAAAGTAAAAGCAATCTTCCGCCAGACTTTTACTATCCTGACTATTGGCATAGAGGAGGGCTGTCTCGATCCGAGATTCAAACTCCTCTGCCGAAAGGGCCTTATCAATGTAGTCCAAAGCAGACACTTGGTAGCGAAAGGACAAGGGCATAAACTCCGAGTGAGTCGTCACAAAGACGATGAGGGCATAGGGGTCTCGATCCCGAATCTTTCTAGCCACTTCCAGACCCTTCATCTCCTCATTTCGAATCTCAATATCCAAAAAGAATAGCTGATGGGCTCCCTTCTCATGCACCTCTGCCAGCAGTTGGTCTGGCTTACCAAAGACTTCAAAAGAACTGGGAGTGATATGATGTTCCTTCAAGAGTTTCTCAATCGTCGTTTCAATCCTAGTCTGTTGGGAAAAATCATCTTCTAAAACAAATATTCTCATCTTTTTACTCTCCTTGTTTCGATTTCTTCCTAAAAAGAGAATAGCAAAAATACTATGATACAAGCCCACCAAATCTTAAACAGGCCTTCAAAGCTCCTGAAAGGTGTCTAATTCCTCAAATAAGCATGATAATCTTACCACTATTTTATCATAAAATCTTAACAGTACCATTCAGGAAATTTCAAGGACAATTAAAGATTTGATGGTGAAAAAGAAGATAAAAGTGATAGACTGACAGTATCAAAACACAGTTGCTAGAAACAAGACTAGCACCCAGATTAGAGGAGGAATTCTCATGACAGATACAGACCCTATCAAAAGAGCTCAGACTTTGATTACTGACTTAAACAAAGCCTATCAAGCATGCAAACAGGCAACCGCTGACGACGTCCGCTTTCAGGAGCAACTAAACTCTATTCTTGGTTTTCTAGCCAAGGCTGAAACAGTGGATAATCGAGTCTTGATTGAATTGGAAAAATTTTACCAGACTTCCAGTCTTCTCATGGGACTCAGCGCCCTCAATCCAGATGCTCCAACTCGCGCCGCTTGGCGGGCCTATGACCGCTTCCACTTTGACCAAGTCAAGACCAAGTTGAGTCTCTACGGGCCAACCATTATCTTGTAGAAAATAAAAGAAGCTGAGACAAACTGAACTCAACTTCTTTTTTAGTGTCATATAGGCAAGATTAATCCAGCATCTGACGTTTTACTTGATAAGGTAAGTACAAGACTAGTAAAACCAAACCTGCACCCAGCAAGGCTAGAAGGGCCAGTTTTTCTTGGAAGGTCACAAGGCCGACGACTAATTCCACTACTAAGACCAAACTAGTCAATCCTCGGACTACAGCCTGTAAGCCTTTTTCCTTTTGCCCCTTGTCCAGTGGAAAGAGTTGAGTCAAATACTGGTAGTCAAAGGCATGATAGAGGGCCAGCAACTGGAAGAGCAAGAGGTAGTTAAAGAGAACCACCACTGCTGTCGCAATCCAAGCTTGCTCGATAAAGACCTGCGCCAGTATGGAAAGCAAGAGCAGACGGAGACTGAGAGCAAAGAGGTCTCCATTTCGCAGATAAGAACGCAGATAGAGATTTTGCCAAATCTTCCCAGGCACCTTCTGAACAGCCTTTAGGATAAAGTCCAGATAAGCACGACGCTTGACGCTGTTTGAAATTCCCTTGACCTGGGTAAAGAGCGCAAAGAAACGAAGCAAGACTTGCTTGCGCTTGCTTTCTTGGGAAATAACATAGTCCCAGTCCAGTCCAGTTTCAGTGAAAAATTTGCTGGCCTTTTGACGAAAGAGGAAATATTTTCCTACCCCCAATAAAAGCACATAGACCAGAAAAACAGGCAAGCCATAACCCATGGCTAAAAATAAGGGCGCAAATAACAGCAAGAAAAGGGTCTGGACAAAGAGCCAAAAGACTAGGGAAATGCCAGTTTGACGCTTAAGATGGAGCTTGATTTCCTCTTCTCCGACCAAGAGAAAGAGCTTGTCTGGAGCCTCTATATAAGTAGCAATTCCTCCCCAAAGCAAAAGTAAAACAGACGTAATTCCTACAAATAAAAGGATAGGCCAATGATTTTCAGGAAAATCTTGTAAGAGTTGACTGTATTGGTAGGCTAGAAAGCCCAGCAGAACAAGCAGGAACAAGACAAAGTGGTCATTGAGAACATAGCGCAGATAACCGACACACTCCTTACGAAAAGCCTGCTTTCTCTTTAAAAACAAGTCTTTCATAGCTCCTCCTCTTTGGTCAGAGCCAAGTAAATATCATTCAAACTAGCCTCAGGCATGTCAAAGGCTTCGCGCAATTGTGCCAGATTCCCCTTGGCGCGCACCTCTCCCTTGTGAAGAATGACAAAGGCATCACACATCTTCTCAGCCGAATCCAGCACGTGGGTACTCATGAGAATAGACTTACCCTTTTGCTTTTCCACTTCCAAAAGCTGAATCAAGTCAGAAATAGCCAACGGATCAAGACCAAGAAAAGGCTCATCCACGATAAAGAGACTTGGATCCACCACAAAAGCACAAATAATCATGACCTTCTGCTTCATCCCTTTGGAAAAATGAACAGGGAACCAATCTAATTTCTGGTCCAGACGGAACATTTTTAACAAAGGTTCTACTCGATCAAAAGCCACTTTCTGCTCAATACCATAAGCCATAGCAACCGTTTCGATATGCTCTCTGAGGGTCAATTCCTCATACAGACTAGGCGTCTCAGGAATGTAACCAATCTGCTTGCGGTAGCTAGTCGCATCTTCTTGAAGAGTAAGTCCATTGATATTGATAGAACCGCTATAAGGTGTCAACAGACCGATAATCTCATTAATAGTCGTCGATTTACCAGCACCATTGAGACCAATCAAACCGACCAACTGCCCACTTTCAACAGTAAAGGACACATCTTTCAAGACAGGGACATGAACATAGCCACCTGTCAGGTTTTTAATTTCTAACATATTTTCTCCAAATCTGGTATAATGTAGCTATATTATATCAAAATTCAATACAGTAGAGGTAGATTTTATGTCAGATTGCATTTTTTGTAAAATCATCGCAGGGGAAATTCCTGCTTCAAAAGTATATGAAGATGAGCAGGTTCTTGCCTTTCTTGATATCTCTCAAGTAACACCAGGACACACCTTGGTCGTGCCAAAGGAACACTATCGTAATCTTTTGGAAATGGACGCTACTAGCGCCAGCCAACTCTTTTCCCAAGTGCCAAAAGTGGCTCAAAAAGTCATGAAAGCTACCAAGGCCGCTGGTATGAATATCATTGCTAACTGTGAAGAAATCGCAGGGCAAACTGTCTTTCATACCCACGTTCACCTCGTGCCTCGCTACAGTGCGGACGATGACCTCAAGATTGATTTTATCGCCCACGAACCAGACTTTGACAAACTTGCTCAAGTCGCTGAAACTATCAAAAACGCCTAAGGAGTTGCCATGAAATTATCTAATCTGCTGCTATTTGCAGGAGCTGCAGCCGGAAGTTATTTGGTCACAAAAAATCGTCAAACCATCACAGATGAAGTCTTGAATACCACTGACCGCGTTCAAGCTATCAAGGACGATGTAGATATTATCCAAAACAGCCTACAAATCATTGACCAGCAAAAAGAACTCATCAAGGAATACCAAGAAGACCTGACTTACAAGTTTAAGGTCTTAGAAAAGGATATCCAGACTAGACTAGCTGTTATCAAAGAAACACAGGAAATCGAAGATAAGTAAAAGGTAAACAAGTTATAGCCCATCAACTTTACATCATAATTTAAGCAACTCATTCACCATTTCACAACTAAATCGAAGACTTTCCGCCGTAATGAAAACACCTGAAACAGTTTGGTTTCAGGTGTTCGGAAACTTTGAGACCTAGGCTCAAAGTTTAGGTATGGAACTTCAAAGAAGGTCGCTACCGTCCGTCATTACTTAAGGAAAGTTTTAAAAAATCTATAAACAAAAAGAGCCCAACGGCTCTTTTTACTTTATTCTCCTTCAAAGGCATCTTTAATATGGTCAAAGAAGCCTTTTTTCTTTGGATTGACTTTTAAATCACCTGCAGCAGCGAATTCTTTCAAGGCTGCTTTTTGGCGGTCGTTCAAACCTGTCGGTGTTACGACATTAACGGTAACGTATTGGTCACCAACCGCACCACCACGAAGACTCGGAGCTCCCTTACCACGTAGACGGAATTTCTTACCAGTCTGAGTTCCCTCTGGGATAACCAATTCAACATCACCGTGAACAGTTGGGATATCAACTGTGTCACCAAGAGCTGCTTGGACAAAGTTGAGGTTGAGATTGTAGAAGATAGTCGTTCCTTCACGTTCAAACTTATCGCTGGCTTCCACAGAAACCACTACATACAAGTCACCATAAGGTCCACCGTTAAATCCTGCTTCACCTTGACCCGCTAGGCGAATTTGTTGACCTGTTTCCACACCAGCAGGAATTTTCACATGTACGCTATGGGCTTGTTTTTCATGACCTGTTCCGTGACAAGTTGTACATGGATCTTTGATTTCTTTTCCGCGACCATGACAGACATCACAGGTTACTTGACGACGCATCATACCAAGAGGAGTTTGTGTATCAACGTTAATGACACCAGCTCCATGACAGCGTCCACAAGTGACTGGACTTGTTCCTGGTTTAGCACCAGAGCCATTACATGTACGACAGCTTGCTTCACGATTGTATTTAACCTCTTTTTCAGCTCCAAAAATAGCTTCTTCAAAGGTCAAATTCACACGGTATTGGAGGTCATCCCCCTGACGAGGAGCATTTGGATTGCGTGAAGCACCGCCTCCTCCGAAGAAACTTGAGAAGATATCTTCAAAACCACCGAAGCCTCCTGCCCCATCGAAACCGCCGAAACCACCAGCTCCACCAAAACCACCGTTGGCTCCAGCAGCACCGTATTGGTCATAGGCAGCACGTTTTTGGTCGTCACTCAAAGTCTCATAGGCTTCCTGAACTTCCTTGTACTTTTCCTCAGCACCAGGCTCCTTATTGATATCTGGGTGATATTTTTTCGAAAGCTTACGATAAGCCTTTTTGATTTCGTCTGCCGAAGCGTTTTTTGACACCCCCAGACGATCATAAAATTCAGTATTGTTCATACAAGATACCAAGACCGTAAAATTCGACTGAAAAATAGGAAATCTGACGCTGGAGCGATGCTCCTAGACAGATTTATCTTTTTTCCGAGAATTTAGGTCGGGTTCAATTCCTTTCTTTTATATTGAGTAAGAAATTTGGGAACCCGTGTTCAATTTTCTGAACACCCTTGTTCCTTTCTGTTATTGTTGCGGAACGAAACCACCATTTAGGTCGGGTTCAATTCCTGTTTTTTATATTGAATAAGAAATTCTGGAACCCGTGTTCAGTTACGAACACCTTTGTTCCTTTCTATAATTTTCATGTAAATCTTTAGAGGCTGTTTTCTATACTCTGCTTCACTTGATTAAACTCTTCATCTGATAGAGTAAATATCAAATCCTCTTCAGCATACTCGTTCTGTTCTTTAAAATAGTTGTCCGTATTCTCTGCCAATCCTAGACTAAGAATCACTTTTCTTGCAAACTCTTGATGCGCAAAGCCTATAGCCGTAATGATTTGTTTATCTTGGACAAGAACTTTCGGTTGGAAATTCTCACGTGGAAGAAATTCAAAATAGTCAAAGAAGTTTTGCCAAATCCCACCTGTAAATTTCGTATCGTTCAATAAACCTGCTTTCGCCAATAAAAGGGGCGCTGAAGAAATGGCTGCAATTAGGATACCTTGCTCATTAAGACTTCTCAAAAACGAGATCAATTTCTCATCTTGTAGAGCAGGACCTATATTTACCATTCCTGGAAAAATCACACAAGAATAATCTTCTATACGGATCTGATCCAATGTTTTCGTCGGTTGACAGGGCAAACCATCCTCAGAGACCACCATCGAATTCTCAGAAGCTACATAATCAATCGTTATATCAAAAGACAGAGCTAAAGTACTTGTTAAAGTGCTTATCTCATAAAGAGAAAAATTAGGATAAATGACACAAAGTACTTTTTTCATACGCAACATCCTCTACCTTATCGAAAAACAGAGGCTGGGTTGCAACCTCTGGATTTCTTCTTATCATTACGACGTTCAAAAACAAAGTCGATTATACTTTGTTTTTGAACTAGTAAGGCGTCTAGGCAAATCGCCATAGCGATTGCCGTAGAATGACAATCACTTTAGTGATTAGCCATTCTTAACTACCTCGCTCTCCTGATTTTCAAGCTCGGGATAAAATAGTCCACTGGACTATTTTATTTTTCCGTAAACTCTCCGTCTACGACGTCATCGCCTGCATTTCCTGTTGCTTGTGCACCTTCTGCTCCTGCTTGAGCTTGTTGTGCTGCTGCGGCTTGTTCGTAGAGTTTGACAGCAAGTCCTTGAGCTTTTTCGTTCAATACTTCAAGTTTTGCTTTCATATCTTCCAAGTTGTTGTCTTCTTGCGCTTTCTTAAGGTCATCAAGGGCAGCTTGGGCAGCGTCACGTTCTGCGTCGAAGCCTTTGCCTTCAGTTTCCTTGATTGTCTTTTCAGTCGCAAAGATTGCTTGGTCTACTTCGTTA
>JAWHFN010000020.1:0-18038 GCA_032565555.1 Streptococcus mitis
TGAAAAGAAATCCAAAAATCTAGCAAGTGAATAAGGAGAATGAATATGAAAGAGTTTTTAGCAGGTTTTCAAGTAGATACTGAGAACAAAGAACTTGCAGGTGTCTGTGCAGGTTTAGGAAATTATTTTAATATCAAAACTATCGTGGTTCGTTTAGTGATGCTGTTCTTGTTTCTTTCCTCGACTGAATTTGGGATTTTGACAGTCACTCTGTATGCCTATCTTGCTGGTTGGCTAAGTAAAGAGCCTCTGGGAGCTAGTGAGACAAAAGCAAGAAACCAAGCTATTCTCTTGTTTGCTGTTTGTTTGATTTTAGTATCACTGGGAACAGAGGGCTTGACAGCTATTTATGAATCAGGTAAAGCCTTTGGTCAGTGGTTAGTTGGATTGGTTTAGTTTAGAAAGAGAATGAATATGAAAAAGAAAAATAAACGTGGATTGTTGTTATTTTTAATGTCTGTTGTCTTGGGAGGTTTCTTGGGCATGTTTGTAGGGATGTTTAAGGCACGTGCCGAATCCCACGAAATTATGTTAGATGTGAAAGTCTTGATACCATGGATATCAGCTATTTGTTTACTGATAGGTTTCATTAGTCTTCTTTTGACGTTCAATTTCCTAAAGAAAAGCAGAAAATTTCACTCCTTGTATCAAGAGGAAATGGATGATGATCTGAATGAAACATATTATGTGCAAATGAATCGTAATCTTGAGTTTGGAACTATTGCTTTTAATAGTGCAAGCGTAGCGATTTTATTGGCTCTCTTCATTTCAGGAAGTGAAGTAATTGTACTCGATATAAGCCATATAACCTTATCCCTTTCCTTTTTGGGATTAGTGTTGGTTTTCAATGCTCAAAATTATCTTTTTAAGACTATTGCGATTGTTCGTCAGATTGGTTTGGTGTTTTTCTCTACACCAAAGGATATCTTGGAGCATTTCGATTCTTACGATGAAGGGGAGCGCAAGGCTAATTTGGAACAGAGTTTTCGGATTTTATTCCAATTAAATAACTATGTCTTGCCAGGTCTCTACTTTCTGATTGCTCTCTTTTCTTTACTGACAGGAGAGATTCAGTTACTAGCCTTCTTGCTTGTAGGAGCCATCCATATTTATATTAATGTGATGCAGTTACCTATGGTGAAACGTTATTTCAAATAAAGGAGTTTCTATGATTCGTGTTGAAAATGTAAGCAAAAGTTTTGGGAGCAAAAAAGCTCTTCATCAGATTTCTTTTGAGATTAAGGAAGGTGAAATCTTTGGTTTTCTTGGCCCTTCTGGCTCAGGTAAAACAACCATGATAAACGTCTTGACAGGTCAGTTGGCTGCAGATCAAGGTAAAACAGTTTTGTTAGGCAAGAATTCTCAAGATTTAACCTCAAATGATTTGGAACAAATTGGTATTGTTAGTGATGGTAGTGGTTTTTATGAAAAGATGAGTCTTTACAAAAATCTTCTCATTTACGCTAAGTTATATGGTCTCAAGTCAGATAGAGTAGTTCAGGTGCTTCAACAGGTTGGATTGGCAGATGCTAAAGATATTATCGCAGAAAAACTATCTACAGGAATGAAACAACGAATGTTCTTGGCTCGTGCCCTTCTGAATGCTCCTAAGATTCTCTTCCTTGATGAGCCAACCAGTGGCTTAGACCCTACAACATCTAAGATGATTCATACCCTACTTCAAGAATTAAAGCAGGCGGGGACAACTATCTTTCTGACCACGCATGATATGAATGAAGCAACTCTGCTTTGTGATCGCTTATCTCTTTTGAATAAGGGAAACTTAATAGAGTATGGAAGTCCACAAGATATTATCCAGAAGTACCATGTGGATAAGAAAGTACGTGTGGTTTATAACGATGGACGAGAACAGATCGTTCCATTTGAAGAATTGCCACATTTAGACACGACAGATTTGATGGTGGTTCACTCTTGTGAGCCAACTCTAGAAGAAATCTTTATCAGATTGACAGGAGAAAAGTTAGATGTTTAGAAAATTAAATGCCCTACTATGGTTAAGAGTGCAAGTTCTTATTAGCAATTCAACTTTGTTGTCGACTCTATTGTTGCCTTTTGGACTGGCTGTTCTATATAATGCATTCATGAATAAGAATGGAGAATTGAGTACGTTTCTCCTTTCTATGAGTTTGACTATGGTCTTGAGCATGGGAAGTGGTTATATGGTATCGATTATGATGGCAGAAGATAAGGAAAAACGAAATCTTAAATCACTCATCCTAAGTGGTGTGACAGCAACAGAATATACTATTAGTATGCTCGTCCTCCCTTTGTTGATTATGTTGCTTGGAATGATTTTACTACCAGTCTATCTTAAAGTAGATGTATCGGGTTATTTAGTTGCCTATGTTATCTATTTGATTCTAGCAACTATTAGTGTTATTTTTCTCAACCTTCTAATCGGTGCGGTGTCAGATACTCAGTCTAAAGCGCAAGTTTATAGTATCTTTCCTATGTTTATCGTCTCTGTTTTGCCCATGATTGCTCTTCAAAATGATACGATTCAGAAAGTGTTGGATTACTCGTTCGTTGGTCCTATTGTAAATCTTTTAAATAAAAAAGGTGGAGAAATATCTTTTTCTAACATCGGTATGTTACTTGCCTGGGTACTTGTGTTAGGAATAGCGAACCTCTTTGTATTGAAAAACAGTTATAAAGCAAGATAGGAGAACTTTATGAAACTACTTAAAAACCTTGGCTGGTTTTTTCTAGCCCTTCTATCCTTTTTATTCATCTATGGCTTCATTCAGGGGCTCGCGACTACTTCGCTTGCCTTAGGCGCTTCACCCTATGCTGTTACCCTACTCTATGTGGCCTTGGCTGGAGTTTATGTGTACGGTATTTACAAATGGTATCAGAAAGGTCCTGTTCGTATTGAGAAGAGTGGCTTCAACCGATTTATTTGGGTTCCTGCCTTGGTTTGGTTCTTATCTCTAGTTGTCCAGTTTTTCTTGCCAAATGATCCTTCAGTAAATCAGCAAATAGCGATAGACTTGACCTTGTCTCAACCACTTTTCTCATTCTTTGCGGTCGTTATTTTTGCTCCTTTGACGGAAGAACTTATCTTTAGAGGGATGTTAGCGCGCTATCTCTTTCCTAAGCAGGACAATAGTAAACAAACTCTGCTTTTCCTTCTGGTATCTAGTGTTTTGTTTGCCTTAGGTCATTTCCCAGGTGATGTGCAACAATTTTTTGTCTATTTTAGCCTTGGTTTTAGTTTGGGTTTGGCTTACATTAGCAGAAAAGGTCTAGTCTACAGTATTTCTCTTCACGCTTTGAATAATTTAGTCGGCTTTTTGATGATTCTCATGCTATAATAGAGTCAGGAGGTCACATGAAACGAGTAATTTTATTAGCAGTGATTCAAGCAGTTGTTCTATTTTTCATCATTGGGGGATTAGCTTATGCCTTCAAAGGTGATTTCTTCTATAGCCATCTCGCAGTGGTCTTTGCCCCTATTGCCGGTATCTGGCGTTTTGGGACAGCTTACACAACGGAAATTGTCTTGCCTCGAAAGGCAGCTGAAATTGCTGAAAAGCGTAAAACAGGCAACAATTCAAAATAAAAGAGTCCGGTGAAATTTTCATCGGATTTTTGTATGGACGCTAATTTTTAGGGACTTTACCTGATTTTTAAAGACTGGCAAACTTTTCTGATGATTTTCATGAAGAGCCTGCGCTTTTATGGTAAAATAGTAACAGAATAAAAGAGGAGAGAAACAATGAAACGTAGTATGTATGTTGGTCGTGTTCGTGAGGAACACATCGGACAAGAAATGACCTTGAAAGGATGGGTTGGTCGTCGTCGTGACCTTGGTGGTTTGATTTTTATCGACCTTCGTGACCGTGAAGGAATCATGCAGTTGGTTATCAACCCTGAAAAAGTCTCTGCAGAGGTTATGGCAACAGCTGAAAGCCTTCGTAGCGAATTTGTTATCGAGGTGACTGGACAGGTCGCTGCGCGTGAGCAAGCCAATGATAAGTTGCCAACTGGTGCAGTTGAGTTAAACGTGACAGCTCTGACAGTGCTGAATACAGCTAAAACAACACCATTTGAGATTAAGGATGGCATTGAGGCCAATGACGATACGCGTTTGCGTTACCGTTACCTTGACCTGCGTCGTCCAGAAATGTTGGAAAATCTCAAACTTCGTGCTAAGGTAACCCACTCTATCCGAAATTACTTGGATGAGTTGGAATTTATCGACGTGGAGACACCATTCCTTTCTAAGTCAACTCCTGAAGGGGCGCGTGACTATTTGGTGCCATCTCGTGTCAATAAAGGGCATTTTTACGCGCTTCCTCAAAGTCCACAAATTACTAAGCAATTGTTGATGAATGCTGGTTTTGACCGTTACTACCAAATCGTCAAATGTTTCCGTGATGAGGACTTGCGTGGAGACCGCCAGCCTGAGTTTACCCAGGTCGATTTGGAAACGTCCTTCCTTACTGAGCAAGAAATCCAAGATATCACAGAAGGATTGATTGCGCGCGTGATGAAGGAAACAAAAGATATCGAAGTGACTCTGCCATTCCCTCGTATGAAATACGATGATGCTATGGCTCTTTACGGTTCTGACAAGCCAGATACCCGTTTTGACATGTTACTTCAGGACTTGACAGAAGTGGTCAAAGGTGTAGACTTCAAAGTCTTTTCAGAAGCACCTGCTGTAAAAGCAATTGTAGTCAAAGGAGCTGCGGACAACTATTCACGTAAAGACATCGACAAGATGACAGAAGTAGCCAAACAGTATGGTGCCAAAGGTCTCGCTTGGGTTAAGGTTGTTGATGGAGAATTAAACGGACCAGTTGCCAAGTTCTTGACTAGCATCCAAGCAGAATTGACAACAGCGCTTGCTCTTGAAGATAAGGACCTCGTTCTCTTTGTGGCAGATACGCTTGAAGTGGCCAATGCAACACTCGGTGCCCTTCGTGGACGTATTGCCAAAGAGCTTGGCTTGATTGATAACGATAAATTTAACTTCCTTTGGGTGGTTGACTGGCCAATGTTTGAATGGTCTGAAGAAGAAGATCGCTACATGAGTGCCCACCATCCATTTACCCTTCCACAAGAAGAGACTGCTCACGAATTAGAAGGTGATTTGGCTAAGGTTCGTGCCATTGCTTACGATATCGTCTTGAACGGTTATGAGCTTGGTGGTGGTAGCCTTCGTATCAACCAAAAAGACCTTCAAGAACGCATGTTCAAGGCTCTTGGTTTCTCAGCCGAAGAAGCAAATGACCAGTTTGGTTTCCTTCTTGAAGCCATGGACTATGGTTTCCCACCACACGGTGGTTTGGCTATCGGGCTTGACCGATTTGTCATGCTCTTAGCAGGAGAAGAAAATATTCGTGAAGTCATCGCCTTTCCTAAGAACAATAAGGCAAGTGACCCAATGACACAAGCTCCTTCAACAGTAGCTCTCAAACAACTAGAGGAACTCAGCTTACAAGTAGAAGAAGATGAAACAAGCAAAACGAATTAAGCGGTGGCGCTATTATCTGCGCCGCTTTGCTTATCAGATAAAAATTTTACGTGTCTTACAAAGCATCTCTCGAGAAAAGTATGACGAAAAGATTTCGGCTTCTCTGGTCTATGGTTTTTTATCAGCAGTAGCGGTCAATTTCTTTTTCCAACCGGGGCATGTGTATTCGAGTGGTGCGACAGGTTTGGCACAGATTATCTCTGCCTTGAGTAATCACTGGTTTGGTTTTCATATTCCGATTTCGCTAACCTTCTACGCCATTAATTTTCCTTTGATGGTCTTGGCTTGGTATCAGATTGGGCATAAGTTCACCGTCTTTACTTTTATCACGGTATCCATGAGTTCCTTCTTTATCCAGTTTGTGCCTGTGGCAACCTTGACGGAGGATCCCATTATCAATGCCCTTTTTGGTGGTGTTGTCATGGGCTTGGGGATTGGTTTTGCTCTGCGAAATAATATTTCCAGTGGTGGGACAGATATCGTCAGCCTGACTATTCGTAAGAAAACGGGTAAGAACGTCGGTAGTATTTCTTTCTTGGTAAATGGGACCATCATGCTGATTGCAGGTTTGACCTTTGGTTGGAAATATGCCCTCTACTCTATGATTACCATCTTTGTCTCTAGCCGTGTGACAGATGCGGTCTTTACCAAGCAAAAACGCATGCAGGCCATGATTGTGACCAATCATCCGGATAAAGTAATTGAGAAAATCCATAAAAAATTGCACCGCGGAGCAACCATGATTCACGATGCAGAAGGAACCTATAATCACGAAAGAAAGGCAGTTTTAATCACTGTCATTACACGTGCAGAGTTTAATGAATTTAAACAGATTATGAAACAGGTGGATCCAGGTGCCTTTGTCTCTGTATCTGAGAATGTTCATATTCTGGGACGATTCGTTGAAACAGAAAATTAGTGACTAAAAAAACCAGCGCGAGCTGGTTTTTATTTTTCGATAATTTTGTGGGCGATTAACTGACGGTAACAAATTTGTTTATTGCTCTTAGCATCGTTGATAATCTGAAGAATCGTTTCAAATGATGTTTGACCAAGTTCTAGGCTATTGATATCGACATAGGCTGCCAAGTTGAGCTTGGGATTGACTGAGTCGAAGCTGAGAACAGGGACATCCAGCTGGTGCTTAGCGATGTAGTCACAGACCCCTTCAGCTAGGAGGCTATCAGTTGTGATAATAGCATCAATCATAGGATCGTGTTTAAATAAACGCTTACTGAATTGATAACCTTTTTCTTCCAGAAATTCGTTCGCAAAATAGGTCAAGTTACTATCAAGAGGCAGTTGGTACTGTTTGAGTGCTGACTCATAGCCTGTTAAACGGTCTTGTGTTACGAAGAGTCTCTTAGTCCCTCCAATAAAGGCAATTCGCTTGCAGCCTTTTTTGATGAAATATTCAGTCGCATCAAAGCCAGCTTGAACGTTGTCATTATCGACAAGTGGAATGAAGGGGGACAGAGATTTTCCGAGGATGAGGAAGGGGAACTGCTCATCAGCCACCAGTTTGACTAAAGGATCTTCCTCTTCGGCATAAAGGAAAATTAAACCGTCTACACGTTTACCATAGACCATTTGTGAGATGGCAGTAAGACGCTCCTTCTCATCTTTCCCTGTTGCTATCTGAATGGCATAGTGGTTTTCAGAGGCGACTTGAGAGATGCCGCGTAGGACTGATGGAAAGAAAGGATTCTGGTAGAAGGCATCTGAGTCGTCAGGAAGAACCAATCCGATAACTTGCGTATAACTGCTTACCAAGCTACGAGCATTGAGGTTGGGATGGTAATTGAGCTCCTTCATCGCCTTGCGAACACGTTTTTTTGTTTCGTCGCTAATGGTTGATTTGTTTTGAATAACACGGGTTACGGTTGAAGGCGAAACACCAGCAGCCTTGGCCACGTCTTTAATCGTAACGGGCATAAAAATCTCCTATTTATGGTAATCTGGATCACGGAAATGCGTTTTATAAAAGATAGTGATCAGATATAGAACAAAAAGAATGTTTTGTACAGTAATCAGAGTTGTCATATTTTGGCCAAATAAGCCCAAAATAAGCGTAATCAGAGTTGGTAATCCTAAACAGTTCAAGATAAAATGGTAGCACTCTTTAAAGGTTCTAAATGAAAAGAGGCGTGATTTCTTAGTGATATAAAGGAGAAGACTAGCTCCTAGAGAGACGATAAAGAAATTCAAACCAAAGAGGAAGCTAGCACCGAGAACTAGGAAGAGACTGATATAGACACGATTTTGTTGGTACCAGTCTTTAGAAATTGCTTGGGTCAAGCTATCCTTGTTTTTGAAACTCTCAGTCTGAATGGCTCGGTAAGAGATGCGGGTCAATTCCTTACTTTCCTTGCTGATGACCAGTTCTTTTGTATCGAAATGTAGTTGCAAGTCTTTCGGTAACTCCTTGCTTTGGCTTGGACCAATCACAAGAGAAGGGTCTTGACTAGCTGTTCCTGTATAAGTTAATTTACCATCAACAATTCTAGCATGTTCAGAGAGATCCTGTACAACCTCATCTGTCAATGGTTTATAGACATCATCAATAAAGGTTTCTAGCGGATAAGTCTCCTGGGAGCTGTTTTGGATGGCAATGGGTACCATAGACAAGCTAATAAGGAAGATACTGGTAAAGAGAAGTTGAAACCAGTTGAGCCCGAAACGTTTGGATAGGGGCTTACGAAATCCCCAAATACTTGAAAAATAAGAAAATGGATATGGAAGCATAGGTATCTTTCTAAAAGGTGTTTTCTATATGAGTATTATTATATAGAGAAATGCGCTTTATTTCAAGTCTAGGAGAAAAATTGCTTGTTGCAAGAATATTATTTATAGTAACAAGCTCCAAAATGAAAAAGGGTGGCGGGGATATATTATCCCTTGTCGCCACCACTTGTAAGTCCTGAAACAAAGTTCTTTTGTAGGAAGAAGAAGAGAATACAGATTGGAAGGGCGATGAGGATAGCACCTGCTGAGAAGTAGGCAATCTTCATGTTTTTCGCATTGTTAACGAAGGTTTGGAGACCAACGGCAACAGTAAAGTATTCTTTCTCACGAAGCAAGAAACTAGAGAGGATGTAGTCTCCGAAAGGTCCCATGAAGGCCCAGAGAGCTTGTACGGCAACCATTGGGCGAACAAGTGGAAGAACAATTTGCCAGAAGCGGCGGAAGTGTCCTGCACCGTCTAGTTTTGCAGATTCGTCTAGAGACATTGGCACTGTATCGAAGTAGCCTTTCATGAGCCAAGCATTCATCGGAATACCACCACCAACGTAGAGGAAGATGAGGAACCAGCTGTGGTTAAGGGCGTTCAACATAAGCGCCATAACGAAGAAGGCTGTCAAAGCGGCCATTGTTGGCACCATTTGGATAATCAAGAAGAAGACCAAACTTTGTTTACGAGCCAAGAAGTTGTAACGGCTGTAAGCATAACCAGCAAGTACGATGATACTTGTTTGAACAGCCATAGTAATCAAGGCGATGATCAAAGTGTTGAGGTACCAAGTACCGTACAAGGTTTCAGAGAAGAGCCCTTGGAAGTTAGCAAAACTAAAGTCGACGTTGCTGTCTAGTTTAAAGGCTACTACGTTACCAGTCTTGAAGGCTGACATAATGGTAATCAAAAGTGGATAGATAATCACGATTGAGAGGCCAATCAAGTAAAGGTATGTAAGGGTTTGAGTCAGTCTACGTTTGAGTTTAATTGAGTTATTCATCTTAGACGTCCTCCATATCAAATGCGTGTAGTTTCTTGAATGCAATCATAGAGATTGAGATGACAATGATAGAGATAATCAAGGTAACAGCTGCCGCCATAGAGTATTGAGGAGATGTACCTGTTGTCAAACGGTAAATCCATGAAATCAAGATATCGGTTGAACCAGCTCCACCACCGACACTACCAGGTCCTCCAGCATTGAAGAGGTACATGATAGAGAAGTTGTTAAAGTTGAAGGTGTATTGACTGATCAAAGTAGGTGCCGCAACGGCCAAAATCATTGGGAAAGTGATGTTGCGGAATTTTTGCCAAGCATTGGCACCATCAATATAAGCTGCTTCGTAAAGGTCGTTAGGAATAGATTGCAAGATACCCAAAGTCAAAACGTAGATGTATGGGAATCCGAGCCAACCTTGCATCATAATCAAGGCAATTTTTGTCCAAGTTGGGTCTGTTTTCCAAGGAATAAGAGCCCCATCAAGGAAAGGAAGGAATTTAGCCAAGATTGGCAATACTTGAGTGTTGATAGCTCCGACACTATCGTTAAACATGTTTGAGAATGTCAAGATAGTGATGAAGGCTGGGACAGCCCAAGGAAGAAGGAAAATAACACCGAAGATACGTTTTCCTTTGATAAACGGTTGGTTAGCAATGATAGCTGTGAAGATACCGATTACGATTTGTAAAGTAGAAGCTGCCAAAGCCCAGATGATAGTCCAAGAAAGAACGGCACCAAAGGCAGAACGGAAGGTACTCAAGCTCCAGATATTCGTAAAGTTGGTCAAACCAACCCAGTCCAACAATTTGTTTGGTGGCAAGTGTTGGAAGTCGTAGTTGGTAAAGGCAATCATCAAGGTTACGATAACTGGGAAGATAATCGCAAAAGTCATGGCAACATAAGATGGAATGATCAAGAGGTAAGGGAAGCCATTTTCATAGATTCCTTTGATCATATCTTTGAGGCTACGTGGAACTGGAATTCCATTGTTAATGCGTTTTGCAATTGTATGTGCATCTTTAATATTTGAGAAATAAAAGAGTACATAAACGACTACAAAGATTAAATGGAAGGCACCACGAATCAGCATAAAGAGGGAATTATCACGACCTGGTTTGTCACCAAGAGTGATGAGATTGCTCAATTCAGGGGCTGCAAGTGCTAGGAAGTAAAGGACAAATACAAGGGTTACACCAAGGAAGATAAAACCTTTTGCTTTTTGTTTATTGTAAATCTGTCCTAACCCAGGAATGATAGACAGCAGGGCTGCTTTACTAGGTTGTTGCTTTTCCATAATAACTCCTTTCATAGAATACTGGTTTTTAGATAAAACCTAAACTATTTATGTTTCTATTGATAAATTCAAAGGGGGATTTGAATTCCACCCCCCTTGAACAAATTTTTTATTCACCGAATTTTTGTTTGATTGTTTCTTTGATCAATGTTACAGCATCGTTAGCAGCTGTTTTGGCATCTTTCTTGCCACTTACAGAGTCAAAGAGCATGTTAGCAGCTGGTTCCCAAACAGCAGACATTTGAGAGATGTTTGGCATTGGTTGAGCGTTCTTGAACTGTTTGATAACAGCTGTTGTCAACTCATCGTTTTTACCTTCTGCATAAGTACGAGCTTCAGTGTTAGCTGGGATTTCGTTAGTTGCATCGTAGAAGGCTTTTTGTTGTTCAGTTGAAACAAGGAAGTCTACAAATTTTTGTGCGCCTTCAAGGTTCTTAGTGCTTGATGGGATGATCCAAGCTTTACCACCACCGAATGCTGCGTAGTCTTTTCCATTTGGAAGAGTTGGGATAGTTGCAACACCGTAGTTTACTTTAGCATCTTTGAATGCTTGAGCTTTCCAAGGTCCGTCGATGATAGCAGCTGTTTTACCTTCTTGGAATTGAGTTTGGATTAAGTTTCCAGCAGCTGTACCATCTTGCATACCTTTAGGCCATTTTTCGTACCAAGATTTAGCGTAGTTGATACCTGCGATAGAACCGTCGTTAGCAAGACCGATGTCTTTAGCATCTTTACCGTTTTGACCGAATACGTAAGCACCGTTACCAGCAAGAAGTCCGTATGCGTAGTAGAAGTTTGTCCAGTCAGCTAGGAAAGCAGAAGTTTTTCCATCTTCTCCAGCGAAGGCATATTTGCTATCTTTAGCAAGGTTTTCTAAGTCAGCAAAAGTTTTTGGAGCTTCTTTTACCAAGTCTTTGTTGTAGTACATAACAAGTGACTCGATAACGGCAGGAGCACCGTAAACTTTACCGTCAGCAGCTGTTACAAGAGATTTAGTTTTATCATCTGTTTTAGCGCCGTCGCTCAATTTAACTTCTGAAAGTTGTCCATCAGTACCAAGGCTACCTACACGGTCGTATGGAGCCATCATAACGTCAGCGGCTTGACCTGATTGGTTGTCAAGAGAAAGTTTGTCAAGACCACCAAGTTGGTCACCAGATTTGATGTTAACTTTTGTTCCTGATTCTTTTTCATAAGCCTTAGCAACTGTTTCAGCATAAGCTTTGTATTGGTCTTCAACGTAAAGAGTGATTTCTTTCGCTTCAGATGAACCAGAATCAGCAGGCTTATCAGCAGTTTTGCTTCCGCAAGCTACCAAAAGCAAGCTAGCAAGTGTAGCAGTTCCAAGCACAGCAGCGCTCTTCATGAATTTAGATGACATAGTGTATTCCTCCTAAAGAATAACAAATTTTATAATGAGGAAACGCAAACGTTTTCCTTTATGGGACTAGTATAGCACAAACAGAAAACGGTTGCAAGCGTTTTTTGTAAAAATTTTAAAAAAATTTCACGAAAAGGGTAAGCGTTTTATTTGTTTTTAATAGAAGAAAGATTAGAAAATATATTTTCATGATTTTCCTAGAATTATTTAGGGAAACGATTGCCTAAATTTTGAACAAAAAATAAATTGCTCTAGACCAAAAGTAAGCTAAGTTGAGACCTTTATTTATAATTGAAGAAGATTTTGTAAATAGAAAAGAAAAATGTATATGTATACATAAAGAAGGACATGGATTTTAAAAAAATAATCAAAAAAGTTTTTTAAAACCGCTTGCATTTGTCGAAAAAATACGCTATAATTATCTTAACGCAAACGTTTGCGCCCAAAAATGAAAATTTAAACTACAAATACACGAGGTGTTGTTTATGAAAAAACGTCAAAGTGGTGTGTTGATGCACATCTCTTCTCTCCCAGGAGCCTACGGAATCGGATCATTTGGTCAAAGTGCTTATGACTTCGTTGATTTCTTGGTTCGTACCAAACAACGTTACTGGCAAATCCTTCCATTAGGAACAACTAGTTATGGAGATTCTCCTTACCAATCTTTCTCAGCCTTCGCAGGGAACACTCATTTTATCGATTTGGATATCTTGGTGGAGCAAGGTTTGTTGGAAGCAAGTGACCTTGAAGGAGTTGACTTTGGTAGCGATGCATCTGAAGTTGACTATGCGAAAATCTACTATGCACGTCGTCCTCTTTTAGAAAAAGCGGTAAAACGTTTCTTTGAAGTCGGAGATGTTAAAGATTTTGAGAAATTTGCTCAAGACAATCAATCATGGCTTGAGCTCTTTGCTGAGTATATGGCTATCAAAGAGCATTTTGAAAATCTTGCTTGGACTGAATGGCCAGATGCAGATGCTCGTGCTCGTAAAGCTTCAGCACTTGAAAGCTACCGTGAGCAATTGGCAGACAAGTTGGTTTACCACCGTGTGACTCAATACTTCTTCTTCCAACAATGGTTGAAATTGAAAGCTTACGCTAACGACAACCACATCGAAATCGTTGGAGACATGCCAATTTACGTAGCGGAAGATTCAAGCGATATGTGGGCAAATCCACATCTCTTCAAGACAGATGTCAACGGTAAGGCGACTTGCATCGCAGGATGCCCACCAGATGAGTTTTCTGCAACTGGTCAGCTTTGGGGTAACCCAATCTATGATTGGGAAGCAATGGACAAAGACGGCTACAAATGGTGGATTGAACGCTTGCGTGAAAGCTTCAAAATCTACGATATCGTTCGTATCGACCACTTCCGTGGTTTCGAATCTTACTGGGAAATCCCTGCTGGTTCCGATACAGCAGCACCTGGTGAGTGGGTGAAAGGTCCTGGCTACAAGCTTTTTGCAGCCGTTAAAGAAGAACTTGGTGAGCTAAACATCATCGCAGAAGACCTTGGTTTCATGACAGATGAAGTTATCGAATTGCGTGAACGTACTGGCTTCCCAGGAATGAAGATTCTTCAATTTGCTTTCAATCCAGAAGACGAAAGTATCGATAGCCCACACTTGGCACCTGCTAACTCAGTTATGTACACAGGAACACACGATAACAATACGGTCCTTGGTTGGTACCGTAACGAGATCGATGATGCAACTCGTGAGTACATGGCTCGCTATACTAACCGTAAAGAATACGAAACAGTGCCACACGCTATGCTTCGTACAGTCTTTTCATCAGTTAGCTTCATGGCAATTGCAACTATGCAAGATTTGCTAGAATTGGATGAGACAGCTCGTATGAACTTCCCATCTACCCTTGGTGGAAACTGGTCTTGGCGTATGACTGAAGATCAATTGACACCAGCTGTCGAGGAAGGTTTGCTTGACTTGACAACAATCTATCGACGAATTAATGAAAATTTGGTAGAATTAAAGAAATAATACAATATCAGGAGACACCTTAAACATGTTATCACTACAAGAATTTGTACAAAATCGTTACAATAAAACCATTGCAGAATGTAGCAATGAAGAGCTTTACCTTGCTCTTCTTAACTACAGCAAACTTGCAAGCAGCCAAAAACCAGTCAACACTGGTAAAAAGAAAGTTTACTATATCTCAGCTGAGTTCTTGATTGGTAAACTCTTGTCAAACAACTTGATCAACCTTGGTCTTTACGACGATGTCAAAAAAGAACTTGCAGCTGCAGGTAAAGACTTGATTGAAGTTGAAGAAGTTGAATTAGAACCATCTCTTGGTAATGGTGGTTTGGGACGTTTGGCTGCCTGCTTTATCGACTCAATTGCGACTCTTGGTTTGAATGGTGACGGTGTTGGTCTTAACTACCACTTTGGTCTTTTCCAACAAGTTCTTAAAAACAACCAACAAGAAACAATTCCAAATGCATGGTTGACAGAGCAAAACTGGTTGGTTCGCTCAAGCCGTAGCTACCAAGTACCATTTGCAGACTTTACTTTGACATCAACTCTTTATGATATTGATGTTACTGGTTATGAAACAGCAACTAAAAACCGCTTGCGTTTGTTTGACTTGGATTCAGTTGATTCTTCTATTATTAAAGATGGTATCAACTTTGACAAGACAGATATCGCTCGTAACTTGACTCTCTTCCTTTACCCAGATGATAGTGACCGTCAGGGTGAATTGCTCCGTATCTTCCAACAATACTTCATGGTTTCAAATGGTGCACAATTGATCATCGACGAAGCAATCGAAAAAGGAAGCAACTTGCATGACCTTGCTGATTATGCCGTTGTACAAATCAACGATACTCACCCATCAATGGTTATCCCTGAATTAATCCGTCTTTTGACTGCACGTGGTATCGAGCTTGACGAAGCAATCTCAATCGTTCGTAGCATGACTGCCTACACTAACCACACAATCCTTGCTGAAGCCCTTGAAAAATGGCCTCTTGAATTCTTGCAAGAAGTGGTTCCTCACTTGGTACCAATCATCGAAGAATTGGACCGTCGCGTGAAAGCAGAATACAAAGATCCAGCTGTTCAAATTATCGATGAGAGCGGACGTGTTCACATGGCCCACATGGATATCCACTACGGATACAGCGTTAACGGGGTAGCAGCACTTCATACTGAAATCTTGAAGAACTCTGAGTTGAAAGCCTTCTACGACCTTTACCCAGAAAAATTCAATAACAAAACAAACGGTATCACTTTCCGTCGTTGGCTCATGCATGCTAACCCAAGACTATCTCACTACTTGGATGAGATTCTTGGAGAAGGTTGGCACCATGAAGCAGATGAACTTGAAAAACTTTTGTCTTATGAAGACAAAGCAGCTGTCAAAGAAAAATTGGAAAGCATCAAGGCTCACAACAAACGTAAATTGGCTCGCCACTTGAAAGAACACCAAGGTGTGGAAATCAATCCAAACTCTATCTTTGATATCCAAATCAAACGTCTTCACGAGTACAAACGCCAACAAATGAACGCCTTGTACGTGATCCACAAATATCTTGACATCAAAGCTGGTAACATTCCTGCTCGTCCAATCACAATCTTATTTGGTGGTAAAGCAGCTCCAGCCTACACAATCGCTCAAGACATCATCCACTTGATTCTTTGCATGTCAGAAGTTATTGCTAACGATCCAGCAGTTGCTCCACACTTGCAAGTTGTTATGGTTGAAAACTACAACGTTACTGCAGCAAGCTTCCTTATCCCAGCATGTGATATCTCAGAACAAATCTCACTTGCTTCTAAAGAAGCTTCAGGTACTGGTAACATGAAATTCATGTTGAACGGAGCTTTGACTCTTGGTACTATGGACGGTGCTAACGTGGAAATCGCTGAGTTGGTTGGCGACGAAAACATCTACATCTTTGGTGAAGATTCAGAAACTGTTATCGACCTTTACGCAAAAGCAGCTTACAAATCAAGCGAATTCTACGCTCGTGAAGCTATCAAACCATTGGTTGACTTCATCGTTAGCGATGCAGTTCTTGCAGCTGGAAACAAAGAGCGCTTGGAACGTCTTTACAATGAATTGATTAACAAAGACTGGTTCATGACTCTTCTTGACTTGGAAGACTACATCAAAGTCAAAGAGCAAATGTTGGCTGACTACGAAGACCGTGACGCATGGTTGGACAAAGTTATCGTTAACATTTCTAAAGCAGGATTCTTCTCATCTGACCGTACAATCGCTCAGTATAACGAAGATATCTGGCACTTGAACTAAGATACAAGTTTATACTAATACATTTTGTAAAAAAGCGAGTTTCGATTGAAATTCGCTTTTTTGCCTCTTTATTTGAATGCTGTGGATTTGGATCAATTTTGTCTAAAAATAGGGAAATCCTAGATACAGTGAAGGCTTTAAATGCTGGTTTTTACTGTCTTCAACCTCATGTTTCTTCTTAGTTGATTACCTCATATTCCTTGTATTCGCTTACATAAAGTATTATAATATGATTGTAGGAAAGAAGGTGTTTTTATGTGGAAAAAATATTTTTCAAAATATAGATGGACTGATTTATTTTGGATTTTATTTATCATTTTGACCTGCCTCTATATAGGTAATCACGATTTGTTTCCTCTCAATCATCAAGAAATCTCTCTTCGAGGTAGTTTCTGGGGGTCTGTACTTGCTTTATATCAATTGCTATTTATTGATAAATTTGTTATTTCAAATCGAAAATAAATATGAGGTATATGCCTGACTGCCTACTTTTAAGATTGATTTTGGAGGGAAGATTTTGTCTCTGTTATTTATTATTTTAAATTTATCTATTTTGTACAAGATCTATTCTTTGAGGCGGGAGAAATCGAAATACTTGATTTATACGGCCTATATCATATTTGGGGCAAATGTAGTATATGGTATTCAATGGTTATTAAAAGAACTGGTTTCAAAGATTTCCACTTAATGTGTATAGAAACTCCAGTGATTTTTGCATAACAAAACGCATAAGATTAAGGTTTTTGTACCTGTTCTTATGCGTTTTTGTAATATTGAGGATTTTCGGTAAGTTTTATACCTTTGGGAAGTCTAGTTTAGAATGTTTTCCCAACCAGAATCTCTGCTTCAATGGTAATCTCTGTCAGTTGGCTCCAGTCAATCTTGCTCTGGTCGATGTGAAAGAGGAGAGGAGTCATACTGAGTAGGGATTGGAGCTGCTCTGCTGTGATAGGCTTGGTTAGTGAGGCAGTTTTACTGGATAAGATAGTGAAGTTGTTTTGGAAATGATTTTTGATATCTTGGTTGGAATAGTCCTTGTTTGTCAGCTGGTTTTGTACCTTCTGACGGATTTCCTTGAGGTGATTTTCAGTTGGAATAACCTTTATCAAGATACCGTCTTTGGATAAAACGCGACGAAATTCTCCGTAATTGGCAGGGGAAAAGATATCAAGTAAGATATCCATGCTGGCGTCTTTTATAGGAAGACGAGCTAGGTCGCCAACGAACCAATTGACTGCCCAGTTGGGTTCGCTCTTGGCAGCGATTTGGACGGAATCTTTGGAAATGTCAAAGGCATAGAAGGTTTTTTCAGGGTGACTTTCTTGGAGTTTGCGAGAATAGAATCCTTCGCCACAACCGATATCTAAAATTGTTTTGGCATTTTTTGAGTTTGAAAGTAAATCAGAGACGACCTCTAGAATAGCCTGATAAAAGCCGGCTTCTAGGATTTGTTGACGGTTTTGAAAATTTTCCTTGTCGTAGTTAGCAGATTGCTTGATTTGAGGGGCTAGATTGACATAGCCGAATTTCGCCAAGTCAAAAGAATGACGGTTGTAGCACTTGAAACTAGTCTCTAGCAGAGTCAGATTTTCTTGACAGATAGGGCAGGCAAAGGCAGTCGCAGAAGCAAAACGCTGGAGTTTGGGTTTGAGATTTGTATTCATAGTTTAAGTGTATCAAAAGAGGCAAATGAAAGCAACTTTAGGAGTAAGTAGATGGGAGATTCAGTAGAAATAAAACTAATACTCTTCGAAAATCAAATTCAAACCACGTCAACGTCGCCTTGCCGTACTCAAGTACAGCCTGCGGCTAGTTTCCTAGTTTGCTCTTTGATTTTCA
>JAWHFN010000021.1:0-17515 GCA_032565555.1 Streptococcus mitis
TGGAACTTACCCTGACACGGATTTCCACTGGTTTTTAGAATTTTTATCAGACTAACTTCCACTTGGATTAGCGGTGGAACTTAGTTTGGGAATTTACCACTTTTTTGCATGAATTCCTAATGGGTACGGATGTCAAACTCTTTAAACACAATGCGTAAGTCCTTTAGCACTCTTTGACGTCCTCGGAAGCGTTCATGTCTTAAGACGCGCTCTAACTCTTCTTGTTTGTCTTTACTTTGTTTGTTTCTATAATCTCGTAGTGTCTCATGAAAGAGATAATACTCATCTAGCCACAGACCTCCCTCACTGATACGATGACTAATTTCACCTACTTCTTCATAAGGTTCTTTATCATATCTACGCTTCTGGCTTTCTTGTTTACGGATATGGTCTAAAATTCGATTACGGAATTTAGTTTTGAAGTATTTTCGTAAACGAGGAATATCTTCTACTAGCTCTTCTTCTCTACTGATCAATTCATGTAAGCAGAGCATACCCTCTTGGTCCCAATCCGATAGTTCCCATAAATGCAAGTAATATTCATTTCTACTCTTATACACAATTCCCTGGACTTCTTTATACAATTCTTTAAACATAACGTCCCCCTTTCTAGATACAGTCTAACAGATTCAGAAACACTTTTGGCACGTTTCATCCATTCTGTTCCCTACACCGTCTAAACTGCACAAAAAAGAGAGGTCTTGCCTCTCTCAGGGTTATAATTCTGCAATTTGGTTTAAGTTTACTTCTGCAACTGTGTCATTACCAAACATAGAGATAATCATCTTCACTTTATTGTTATCAATCTCTGTAATCTTACCAGTATAGTCTGCAAAAGCACCATCAATGATACGTACAGTTTGACCAACTTCAACATCAATATCAAACTCTTGTACAGTTTGTCCCATAGAAACCAAGATATCACGGATTTCTTGTTCCAATAATGGAGTTGGTTTTGATCTATTTCCGTGAGATCCGACGAATCCTGTAACGTTTGGTGTGTTTCGAACAACAAACCAAGCTTCATCTGTCATCACCATTTCCACAAGAACATAACCTGGAAAGCGATTCTCTTCTACTTCTTTTCTCTTTCCATTTTTTTCAACTTGCACTGTTTGTGTTGGAATTTCAACACGTAGAATATTATCCAACATATTGTAGGTTTGTGCACGTTGTAATAGATTTTCTTTTACCTTATTTTCATAACCAGAATAGGTTTGTAAGACAAACCATCCTTTATCAAAACTATCCATGATACTTCCTTTCATAATAGAAGATTTCTAGCGTGAATAACTCCACAGGTCTTCTAAAAAATGTTAATAAATCGAATCAAACCTGAAACAATCAACTTGTCAAAAATATAAATAATCACAACAAAGAAAGCAGTGTATTCCATGATAGAACGAAAATCTCTCCAGCTTTCCTTGCGAGTTGGCCATGTTGTGTCTTTAAGAAGTCTAAAAATATCTCCAATAAAACGCATCGCTCTCTCCTATCTCGTTTCTCTGTGTGTAGTGTACTTACCACAATGTTTACAAAATTTATTTACTTCTAGTCGTGTAGGCTTGGGGTTTCCGCTGATCTTGATTGAATAGTTTCTCGAACCACAAACCGCACAAGCTAGGCTTGCTTTTTTTAGTGCCATAACGCCTCCATCTTATCTATTATAACAAGAAAGCTAGGCTTTGACAAGCATCTTAACGAAATAGATTGACTACCGAATCCCATATCGTTTGAGCCTTTTCCTTAATCTTCGCATCCGAGATGGCACGGCTAGCCTCATCTACCAGATTTTGTGCACGACTTCTAATATCAGAAAGGCTATTATCCGCCTGATTTTCTTCATTACTCTGTACTTGATTTCTTGTATTGGCTGGTGCAATTCCATTTTGCTTATAAGCATTTTCAACTGTAAAGGTACTTCCTGGCGTATAAGGTAAAATGGTATTTGCAATGTTTCTAAAGACATGGGCTGCACCGTTTGAAGTAGATCCTGCTAGATAGTGATTTTCATCAGTCGTAGGGAAACCAAGCCAGTGACTAATCACCACATCCGGAGTATAACCAATTACCCACTGGTCACTTGTGTACTCCGGATTGAAAACAGCTTCAGTTGTTCCAGTTTTCCCTGCCATGACATAATCTGCAGGAGATGAACTAATACCGGTACCGTTGGTGAATGTCCCCAACATCATACTGGTCATCTTATCAGCTACAGACTTATCAATCACTCGTTTTTGTGAATTTTTATGACTCGCAATAACCTGACCACTAGCATTTTCAATTCTACTAATAAAATGAGCTTCAGGCATTAAACCTTCATTTGCAAAGGCAGCATATGCTTGAGCCATTTGCAGAGGATTGGTTTCGACACCACTTCCCAAGGCGACACCAAGAACACGGTCGACCTTTTCCATGTTGAGTCCAAATTTTTCGCCTGCCTCAAAAGCCTTATCAACACCCAAATCATTAACAGTAGCAACAGCAGGTAGATTAAGCGATTCTGCCAAGGCTTGATACATGGGAACTTCTCGACTCTTTTTGATTCCTGCATAGTTATCTACCTTATAGTTGTCATACTTCATGGTATGGTTATCCAACTGCTTGTTCAAAGCCCAACCTGCCTCAACTGCTGGCGTATAAACAACTAAAGGCTTAATTGTAGAGCCAGGGCTACGTTTTGATTGAGTTGCATAGTTGAAATTCCGGAATCCAGTTTTATCATTGTCAGCAACTTGACCGACAACTCCACGAACTCCTCCTGTTTTCGGTTCGAGAGCGACACTTCCTGATTGAGCAAATGTTCCATCCTCTGCCCTCGGAAATAGCGCTGTATTTTCATAGACAACCTGCATATTTGCTTGGTAGTTTTGGTCCAGCTCTGTGTAAATGCGGTAGCCATTATTTACGATTTCTTCCTCTGTTAGATTATACTTAGAAACAGCTTCATTAACCACCGCATCAAAGTAAGAAGGATAGCGATAATCTGAGATTTTCCCTTCATACTTATCATGCAATTGCGAATTCATATCAACTTCTGCAGCTTCGGTTTCTTGATTTTTATCAATATATCCTGCTGCAACCATATTTTGCAAAACAGTATCGCGCCGATTGGTAGAATCTTCTACAGAATTCAAGGGGTTATACAGTTCCGGTCCTTTGAGCATCCCTGCCAGAGTCGCAGCTTGATCCAGACTCACTTCTGATGCAGAAACTCCAAAGTATTTCTTACTCGCATCTTCTACACCCCATACACCATTTCCAAAATAGGCGTTGTTAAGGTACATGGTTAGAATTTGATCCTTACTATATTTTTTGGTTAATTCTAAGGCAAGGAAAAATTCTTTCGCTTTTCTCTCAACAGTTTGATCCTGTGACAAATAAGCGTTTTTAGCTAGCTGTTGGGTAATAGTAGAACCACCACCTGAACGACCAGCAGTGACAATCGCCAAGAAAAAACGACCATAGTTAATCCCGTCATTTTTATAGAAGGAACGGTCTTCTGTCGCAATAACGGCATTCTGCAAATTTTTACTGATATCAGTCAGTTCAACGTAGGTTCCCTTTTGACCAGACAAGGCACCGGCCTCTTTTTCTTCACGGTCAAAAATGATAGTCCGAGTTTTCAAGGCGTTTTGCAAATCGTTAACATTGGTTGACTTAGCTACAGCAAACAAATAGGTTCCAACTAGCAAGCCTGCACTCAAACCTAGTATAAGGACAATCTTTGTTAGATGATAGCGACGCCAGAATTTTCGAATCGGACCCACTTGGGCTAATTTTTTTCGATCACTGCGAGAACGGCGCAAGCTAGTAGAACCAGAATCCTCCGATTCACTTGTTTCTTTTTTAAAAAGAGAAAGAAATTTCTCGAATAATTTATCTAATTTCATGCGTTTATTTTATCATCTTCATCATAGGAAGACAAGAATTTAGCTATTTCCTATCCAAATAGGGCTTTTTTTGTTACAATATCTGTATGAAATTCACATTTACATTACCAGACTCTCTACCTCAAATGACGGTAAAGCAATTCCTAGAGGAACAACTCCTCATCCCTAGAAAAATCCGTCATTTTTTGAGAATCAAGAAACACATTTTAATTAATCAGCAAGAAGTTCATTGGAACGAGACGGTAAATCCTGGAGATGTTTGCCAATTGACTTTTGACGAGGAAGATTATCCCGAAAAAGAAATTCCTTGGGGCAACCCAAACCTCATTCAGGAAGTTTATCAAGATCAACACTTAATTATTGTCAACAAACCCGAGGGGATGAAAACGCATGGTAATCAGCCAAACGAAATCGCCCTTCTTAACCATGTCAGTGCCTATGTCGGCCAAACCTGCTATGTCGTTCATCGTCTGGACATGGAAACCAGTGGTTTAGTTCTCTTTGCCAAAAATCCTTTTATCCTGCCTATTCTCAATCGCTTATTGGAGAAAAAAGAGATTTCTAGGGAATACTGGGCACTAGTTGATGGAAATATCAACAGCAAAGAGCTTGTTTTCAAAGACAAAATTGGGCGCGATCGCCATGATCGCAGAAAGCGAGTAGTTGATACAAAAAATGGGCAATATGCTGAAACACATGTAAGCAGATTAAAGCAATTTCCAAACAAAACTTCCTTGGTTCGTTGCAAGTTAAAGACAGGGCGAACCCATCAGATTCGTGTGCACCTTTCGCATCATAATCTTCCTATCCTGGGTGACCCTCTCTATAATAGTAAATCAAAGACAAGTCGGCTTATGCTTCATGCCTTTCGTATTTCCTTTACCCATCCGCTTACTCTAGAGAAATTAAGCTTCACTACCCTATCAGATACTTTTGAAAAAGAATTAAAAAAGAATGGATGATTGTGTCATCCATTTTTCCATATAAGAAAAGCAAGACCAAGAGGTCTTGCTTTTTATCGACTCATGAATTATTTAGCGATTTTTGCGAAGTATTCAAGAGTACGAACAAGTTGTGCAGTGTATGACATTTCGTTGTCGTACCATGATACAACTTTAACCAATTGTTTACCGTCAACGTCAAGAACTTTAGTTTGAGTTGCGTCAAACAATGAACCGTAAGACATACCTACGATATCTGAAGATACGATTGGATCTTCTGTGTAACCGTATGATTCGTTTGAAGCTGCTTTCATAGCTGCGTTCACTTCATCAACAGTAACGTTCTTTTCAAGAACTGCTACCAATTCAGTAACTGATCCAGTTGGAGTTGGAACGCGTTGTGCAGATCCGTCAAGTTTACCGTTCAATTCTGGGATTACAAGACCGATAGCTTTTGCAGCACCAGTTGAGTTAGGAACGATGTTTGCAGCACCAGCGCGAGCACGGCGAAGGTCACCACCACGGTGTGGTCCGTCAAGGATCATTTGGTCACCAGTGTAAGCGTGGATAGTAGTCATCAATCCTTCTACAACACCAAAGTTGTCTTGAAGAGCTTTAGCCATTGGAGCCAAGCAGTTTGTAGTACATGAAGCACCTGAGATAACTGTTTCAGTACCGTCAAGAACGTCGTGGTTAGTGTTGAATACAACTGTTTTAACGTCGTTTCCACCAGGAGCAGTGATAACAACTTTTTTAGCTCCACCAGCGTGCAAGTGTTTTTCAGCAGCTGCTTTCTTAGCAAAGAAACCAGTAGCTTCAAGAACGATTTCTACACCGTCGTTAGCCCAGTCGATTTGTTCTGGATCACGTTCAGCAGAAACTTTGATGAATTTACCGTTAACTTCAAATCCACCTTCTCTAACTTCAACAGTACCGTCGAAACGACCTTGAGTTGTGTCGTATTTCAACAAGTGTGCAAGCATAACTGGATCTGTAAGGTCGTTGATACGAGTAACTTCAACACCTTCTACGTTTTGGATACGACGGAAAGCAAGACGACCGATACGTCCGAAACCGTTAATACCAACTTTAACTACCATTAGTGATTTCCTCCTTATGAAAATCATGAAATTTTTATTGTGAAAAGAGTAACTTGAATCACTACAAATCACCTTTCAACAAACCTATTATATAACTATTTAAGTTTAATTGCAAGTACGGGCGTTGTTTTTTGTCTACACCTCACTTATTTTTCTTTCTCCTTTGAAAGCCTATACTGCTATCTTTCTTTGTCTACCTAGTCATTTACCGGTTTCCTTCTAAAATGAAAAGTGAAAATAGCAAAGCTAAAAATTATTTTCAATCTTCCAATTTCACAAAAAAGAGACAGGAAATTCCTGTCTCTAGGCTGATAACAATTATTTACGGCGTCCTGGTCTTTCTTTGTAACCATAGTAAGAATCTTCGATGATTTCTTGCATATGGTCAACCATTGGAAGACGTGGGTTTGCAGGTGAACATTGGTCTTCATAAGCAAGGAAGGCCAATTCACGTGAATGTTCTTTCCATTCTTTTTCGTCAACACCTTGTGCTTTGAAGTTCATTTGGATACCTACGCGCTCACCGAGTTCGTAAACAGCTTTTGCAAAAGATTCAACCCCTTCTTCTGGTGTAGAAGCTGGAAGTCCAAGCATACGAGCGATATCTTGATATTTCTCGTCTGCACGGTAGTAGTTGTACTTAGGCCATGTAGCTGTCTTAGCTGGGCGAGTACCGTTGTAACGGATAACGTATGGAAGCAAGATGGCATTAGTACGTCCGTGGATTGTGTGGAATTGCGCACCAATCTTATGGGCCATTGAGTGAGAAATACCTAGGAAGGCATTGGCAAAGGCCATACCAGCGATTGTTGAAGCGTTATGCATTTTCTCACGTGAGTGGAAGTCTGCATTCTTAACTGAGCTTTCAAGGTTTTCGAATACAAGTTTGATAGCTTGAAGCGCAAGGCCGTCAGTGTAGTCGCTAGCCATTTGTGATACGTAAGCTTCAGTCGCGTGGGTCAATACGTCCATACCAGTGTCCGCAGCAACAAATCCAGGAACTGTCAATACTAAGGCAGGGTCTACGATTGCCACGGTTGGTGTCAATGAGTAGTCAGCGATTGGGTATTTACGGTTGTTTGCTTTATCAGAGATAACGGCAAATGGAGTTACTTCAGATCCTGTACCAGATGTAGTTGGGATCGCGATGAATTTAGTCTTCTTACCAAGCAATGGGAATTTGAAGGCACGTTTACGGATATCCATGAATTTTTGTACAAGGTCACGGAAGTCCACTTCTGGTTGTTCGTAGAAGAGCCACATTACTTTAGCAGCATCCATTGGAGATCCACCACCGAGAGCGATGATTGTATCTGGTTTGAAGGCACGCATAATCTCAGTACCACGTTCAACTGTAGTGATATCTGGATCTGGTTCTACATCTGCAAAGATTTGGTAAACCACCTTATTGCGACGAAGATCAAGTTGTTCGATGATACGATCAAGGAAACCAAGCTCTACCATGGCATGGTCAGTAACGATCATGACACGTTCAACGTCACGACATTTTTGAAGGTATTGAATTGAATCACGTTCAAAGTATGTTTTTGAAGGAAGTTTCATCCATTGCATGTTATTTCTCCGTCTTCCGACTTTTTTAATATTCAAGAGGTTAATGGCACTAACGTTATCCCCAACTGAGTTACGTCCGTAAGAACCACATCCAAGTGTCAATGATGGTAAGAAGGCATTATAAACATCCCCGATACCACCGAAAGTAGAAGGTGAGTTACAGATAACACGAATAGCTTTAACAGCTTTACCAAATTCTTTAGTCAATTCTTCGTCAGCTGTGTGGATAGCTGCTGAGTGTCCAAGACCGTTAAATTCAACCATTTGACGAGCTTTAGTAATACCATCTTCACGGCTTTCAGATTTCAAAACTGCGATAACTGGTGACAATTTTTCACGAGTCAATGGCTCATTTTCACCAACTTCTTTACATTCTGCAGCAAGAATGTTTGTTCCTTCTGGAACTGTAAATCCTGCTTGTTCTGCAATCCAAGTTGCTGGTTTACCAACGATGTCAGCGTTCAATTTTGCACCAGCACAGTTTTTGCTATTTGCTTTCACGCCGAAGCAGAATTCTTCAAGAAGAGCTTTTTCTTTTTTGTTTACAAAGTAAGTGTGGTAAGATTTGAACTCTGCTACAAATTCATCATAAATTTCTTTATCAATGATAACCGCTTGTTCAGATGCACAGACCATACCGTTATCAAATGATTTAGACATGACGATATCGTGTGCAGCTTGGCGGATGTTAGCTGATTTTTCAACATAAGCGGGAACGTTTCCGGCACCTACCCCAAGAGCTGGTTTACCACATGAGTATGCGGCTTTAACCATGGCATTACCACCTGTTGCAAGGATTGTGGCAACACCTTCGTGGTTCATAAGTGCACTAGTTGCTTCCATAGATGGTTCCGTGATCCACTGTACACAGTTTTCAGGAGCTCCTGCTTTAATCGCAGCATCACGAACGATTTGAGCCGCGTGAGCTGATGATTCTTGAGCTGATGGGTGGAAGGCAAAAACGATTGGATTACGTGTCTTCAATGAAATCAATGATTTGAAGATTGATGTTGATGTTGGGTTTGTTGTTGGAGTGATACCACAGACAACACCAACTGGTTCAGCAATAAGAGTCAAACCTGTTACATCGTCTTCTTCGATAACGCCAACTGTCTTAGTGTGGCGCATGTTGTTTACTACGTGTTCACAAGCAAACAAGTTCTTAGTTGCTTTATCTTCAAATACACCACGTCCTGTTTCTTCAAAGGCATGTAAAGCCAATTCTCCGTGGGCATCCAAAGCTGCCACTGACGCTTTAGCTACGATGTAGTCGACCTGTTCTTGGTCGAGTTTACGCATTTCCTCAAGAGCAACTAAAGCTTTTTGCACCAAGCCATCGACATGCTTTTCAGCAGCGAGTTTCTTTTCTTCTGGTGTCACAGTTTTTTTATCAGCCATATTTTCCTCCATAGCTTTCAAGGATCGATATCCTTTGTTAATTTTTTCACAAGTTTATTATAACGCATTATTTCAACTTTGTAAACAGTTTCATAAACATTTCACAAAGAATTTTTTATTGTTTGTGAATTTTTTCTCATTTTCTTTACTTATCAAGTTTTTTCTTTAGAGTTTGTGAAATGAATTTCAAATATTTTTTTATTTCACAAGCTTGATTGGAAGAGGAGCTTGGAAAGAGATAGATTTTCTAGTAAGCGCTTACTTTTAAATGATAACAATACCTCCTTTGATAAGGAGGCTTTATTTTTGTTGAAAAACGCCTTGTTTAAAAGTCCCTTCATAAACGACTTCTTGTTCTGTTGTTAGTTTCCCTTTTCCTTCAGCCTGACCATTTACAAAATCACCTTCGTAGGTCCAGCCTTCTTTAGATTGAAAGGTACCTTTTCCGTTGAAGGCTCCATTGTTGAAACCACCAGTATACTGGTCCCCATTTTGGAAAGTAATGGTACCTTGGCCATTCATTTTACCACGTACAAGACTGCCATCGTAAACAATCGTTCCATTATCAAGCTTTAGAACGCCTTTTCCGGGAATATTTAGAAAAAAGACGAGTACAGCACAAAAAACAATCGTAACTACTGCCAAAATCTCTAAACGTGGACGAGTCAGATAGATACGATACTTGTCGTAAAAATTCTTAAGATTTTCCATCTTCACTCCCCTTTTCTAAACGTTCTAACCAAGCTTGACAACCCTCTTGAACACGTCGATAGGTTTCCTCAAAATCTCCTGTATACCAAGGATCTGGAACACTTTCAGATGCGAATGAGTAAATCTTATCTTTACAGTCTGCTGGACACATCTGACGTAAGTCAGAAACATTTGAAGCATCCATACCGATAATATAATCAAAGGCTTCAAAATCTTCCTTACTAATCTGAAGCGATGTCTTGCATTTTTCATAAGGAATCTCATACTGTTTAAAAATCCCTTGAGTTCCCTTATGAATCGGATTGCCATGTTCCCAAGAGGAAGTCGCTCGACTTTGGATTTCATAATTATCTGTCATTGATTTCATAACAAACTCAGCCATAGGACTACGGCAAATATTTCCCAGACAGACAAAGACTAGTTTTTTCATCCCATTTCCTTTCTTTTATAGAAAAACGGGAGTTAGTAATCCCGTCTTATTTTTCAATTGCACCTTCGAGTGAAGCTGTTTCTTTCAGCGGTAATACTGTCTTGATAGCAGCTAGTTCAAAAGTCAAGTAAACTCCATCTACATCAAGAACAATGGTTCTCTTCTCAGTATCTACTTCATCGACTGTTCCATAAAGTCCACCGATTGTAATAACTTCATAGCCTTTTTGTAGTTTATTTAAGCTTTCCATACGTTTTTGTGCTTGTTTCTTTTGAGAGCGTTGCATAAAGAACATCAAGCCCAACATCGCTACAAGCATAATTAAAAATGTATAATTTGGATTCATTTTCTTCTCCTTTGTCTTTTACATAGGACTACTATATCAAATTTCAGCTACTTTTACAAGATTGTACCTTGCTTTTCTAACAAGAAAAACCAGAGCTTGCGCCCTGATTTTTAGGATTATTTCAAATTTTGAACGACTTTTACAAGATTTTCGACAGTAAAGCCATATTCTGCCAATACTTTTGGTGCTGGGGCAGAGGCTCCGAAGGTATCAATACCGAGAACGGCACCATCAAGACCAACGTATTTGTACCAGTTTTGAGTTGCACCCATTTCGACTGCAACACGACGGCGAACTGCATTTGGAAGAATTTCTTCCTTGTATGCTGCATCTTGTGCGTCAAAGACATCTGTAGATGGCATGCTGACTACGCGGACTTTTGCACCTTGACTAGCCAATTCTTTAGCAGCTGCGACAGCAAGATTGACCTCTGAACCTGTTGCAATCAAGATGGTATCAAAGTCTGCTGCATTTTCATAGACAACATAGGCACCTTTTGCAACCTTGTCGAAGTCTGTCCCTTCTTCAACAGTCAAGTTTTGACGGGTCAAGACAAGGGCAGTTGGTGTTTTTTCGCTTGTCACTGCAAGGTACCAAGCTGCTTGCGTTTCACGCGCATCTGCTGGACGGAAAACATTTAGATTTGGCATAGCACGAAGACCTGCTAAGTGCTCAACTGGTTCGTGCGTTGGACCGTCTTCCCCAACCGCGATTGAATCGTGGGTAAAGACATAAGTCACAGGAAGTCCTTGCAAGGCTGACAAGCGGACAGCTGCCTTCACATAGTCAGAGAAGACGAAGAAAGTTCCACCGTATACACGAAGTCCACCATGAAGGGCCATACCGTTCAAGATCGTTCCCATTGCAAATTCACGAACACCAAACTGAATGTTACGGTTCAAGCGATTGGCATCGTCTTGAAGTCCGTCAGTCTTGATATAAGTCATGTTCGAGTGAGCTAGGTCAGCTGATCCACCTAGGAAGGTTGGTAACTTAGCTGCCACAACATTCAAGGCATCTTGGCTTGAATTACGAGTTGCTTGAGAGAAGCCATTTTCTAATGCTGGGAAGTCTGCTGGAGTCACTTCAACTGGATCACGTCCATCAATAATAGCTTCTACTTCTGCAGCCAATTCTGGATGCGCTTCTTTATAATCAGCAACTAATTTTGTCCAAGCTTCATAAGCTGATGCGCCACGGTCTGCAACATTTTCTTTGAAATCAGCATATACTTGTTCTGGGATTTCAAATGGTTCGTAGTCCCAACCAAGGGCTTGACGAGTTGCTGCAGTTTCATCTGCTCCAAGAGGGGCACCGTGTACAGCATTAGTTCCTTGTTTGTTTGGAGAACCGTATCCAATAACCGTCTTCACTTCAATCAAAGATGGTTTACCTGAAGCTTTAGCTGCTTCGATAGCAGCATGGATTGCTTCTAAATCTGTTCCATCTTCAACCAAGGCAGTATGCCAACCGTAGGCGTTGTAACGGTCACGAACGCTTTCAGTGAAGGAATCCTTTGTCTCACCATCCAAGTTGATGTCATTTGAATCATAAAGGACAACCAACTTGTCTAGTTTTTGCAAGCCTGCATATGAAGCCGCCTCACTTGAGACACCTTCCATCAAATCTCCGTCTCCACAGATAACGTAAGTATAGTGGTCAAAGATATTGTAGCCTTCACGGTTATATTTCGCTGCCAAGAAACGTTCTGCCTGGGCAAAACCAGTGGCAGTTGAAATCCCTTGTCCTAGAGGACCTGTTGTAGCATCAATCCCTGCTGTATGACCAAATTCTGGGTGACCTGGTGTTTTTGAACCCCATTGACGGAAGCTCTTGATCTCATCCATGCTGACATCTTCAAAACCAGAAAGGTGAAGAAGGGCATAAAGAAGCATTGAACCATGGCCTGCTGAAAGAATAAAGCGGTCGCGGTTAATCCAGTTTGGTTGAGCTGGATTGATACGAAGTTGTTTTGTAAAGAGGCTATAAGCCATCGGAGCCGCTCCCATAACCACACCTGGGTGACCTGAGTTGGCTTTGTTGATAGCGTCAATACCTAGGAAACGAATTGCATTAACAGATAGATTTGACATAGAATTTCCTTTCTATTTGAGGTGATTATTGAATCACACATTCTATTTTACTATTATATGAAAATTATCCGTATCATGCAACATACGGATAACCTCCAAAGAATATTTTTATATTATAGCAAAGCTTTAAATTGAATGTTAGAGTCTTGTTCAAAACAATCATCAAAACCACGTGGATGATGGTATTCTACTAAGTGTTGATCTTGAGGATAAGTGTACTTACCGCCGACTTCCCAGATAAATGGATGGAAATCGTATTGCAAGCGATCTTTTCTCATTTTCCAAAGTTCTATAATCTCATTAGTGGAAGCCATGAAGTTAGACCAGATATCATAGTGAACTGGGATAATGACTTTGGTACGCAGATTTTCTGCCATACGAAGAAGGTCGATAGATGTCATTTTATCTTGGATACCTACCGGATTTTCACCATAGTTATTCAAAGCAACATCAATTTTAAAGTCTTTACCATGTTTTGCAAAATAGTTTGAGAAGTGAGAATCTGCACCATGATAGATGGTTCCACCTGGTGTTTCAAAGATATAGTTAACAGCCTTTTGAGCCATTTCTTCATCTGTAACAGCTAAGCCAGCAAGTTCACCGCCTGTCTCATCAGCACCGTTCACTGGAAGAGTTACCAAGCAAGTACGGTCAAATGATTCTACTGCATGAATCTTCATATCTTTTAATTCGATGGTGTCACCTGGTTTAACAACGATGATACGTTCTTTTGGAACACCCCATCCTTCCCAGATTCGTCCACAGTGGTAAGGACCGATAAACTTAACATGCTCTAACTTAGGATTGTTGAGAATTGCTGCAGCTGTGTATGGGTCGATATGATCACTATGGAAGTGTGAAACTAAGTAATAGTCTAGTTCGTTGATAGCAAATGGATCGATAACCATTGGCTGAACACGCAAGTTTGGTTGCAACTTACGAACACCTGCCATATTTGCCATTTGGTGCCCACGAACCATATCTTTCACTTTTTTGGTTGATTTTCCACGGTTTGACCAAAGGTCCATGACAACGTTAGCACCACCTGGTGTCTTAATCCAAGTACCACAGTTGCCTAGCCACCACATGGCAAAGTTGCCTTCAGGTACGACTTCTTCTTCGATTTCTTCGTTCAACCATGTTCCCCACTCTGGGAAAGTAGCTAAAATCCATGACTCTCTTGTAATTTCTTTGACGTTTGGCATATGTTGCCTCCTTTGGATATAATTGTTATCTTTGAGATTAGTATACCACCCTTCAAAACACTAAAAAAGACCAAGAAAAACACAGGTTTGTGTTCATCATTGGACTGTCCTTCAAATATCTTCCAAAAAAGCTTGAACTACTATTTCTTGATTTATAAGTGTTTGAACCTCTTCTTGAAACTTACTAGCCAACTTGCTGTCTACAATATAAGACGAAATAAGACTAGAAAGATTTTCACTGAAACTTTTGCTCTCATTACGAAATATATTGTGTTTAAGATAGTCTAGCATTTTCAAAATATCTTCTGCTTCAAGGATAGGATTAACCCTTAAAATCGGAAATCTGCTATCCAAATCATCATTAGTAGTAATCACTACATCAACTTGTGCAATATCTTCCACACTCTTAAATTGTTCTGTTGTAAATACAGTGCCAATTTGCTCATTTGGAAAATAAAGTTTGCATTGTTTCAGCAAAAGTCTCGAAACCGCAACACCTTCATCACAAACGAGATAAACTTTTTTCATATTTTTTTGAGACGATGGTGTATACTTTAAAAATCCTCCAATATGAATCGTCAAATAGGCAATATCATCATCTGTTAGCCGAATAAACCATGCTCCTTCTAAAATTTCCGCAGATTTTCTAGTGACTAAAAATAATTCTCCATACTTGGATCGAATTTGTTTTGTTAGAGGATTTTTAGAAAAAATACCGTAAGTCTTTCTAAATAACAAGGCTTTACAGTGGATCATCAAATTTCTTAACAAATCATCCTTGTTCTCAATCTCCATTCGGATTTGTGATTCAAAATACCAGATAAATTCTTCTAAAGCAAGTTTTAATTGCCGAAAATCATCACTTTCTGCATGAATATCCAAATCTTTACGATAGGAGAGGAGAAGAACAGCTACAAGAGAAACTTCAAGTTCTGACAAAGAAATTTCAAACTTTTGAAACAATCGTTCTCCTAATTTCTTAGACACCTGATACTCTATTCTTTTTCTTATCAAAGAAAATTCTTTCTCTATATCCTGATGTCTTTCTTGATACTGTTCAACATTATGACAGCTTAACAGCAAATAAGGTAGAACCTGCAACATAAAAGTTACTTCATGATGGTTTATTTTCTTCCCTAAATCTTGTTCAACTAAAGGAACCTGTTCCTTAAAAAATTGGTTCATTTCAACAGAAAGCAAACACTCACCATCTAACCTCTCTTTCATCTTATCTTCTAAAATAGATACAAAAGTGGCATTTTCCTCCATAAAAATATGATATAGAAGCGATTGAAGATACTGAATTTTATTAAGAGGGTGGGCATGAAGATGGTATCCCTGTGACTTGCTCACTTGCAAGGTCACCTGATATTGTTCCAAAGTTAGTTGATAACGAATACTATTCAAATCATTGAGAACAGTATTCCTAGACACCTCTGTTAACTCCATCAATTTTTCAATCGTAATACGTTCTTTAGAAATACCTATCCATAGTAACATTATCATCATACGTTCATGCGCACTCATGATATAATCGTACGAATCTACTTCCGATAATAGTTCACAACAAGCATTTCTCTGCTCTTCCGTTAAGTGAATACCAATTCGTGGAATACTAATGATGTGAAGCGCCTCGTCACCCAGAGCAGCATTGATTTTGTCAATGTGATAATAAATTTTCCTTCTTGACTCTTTCAAATCTTTCGAAATCGCCATAATCGTTTTGGACGTTTCTTGATCCATCAAATATTGAAGCAAATCACAACTTGCCTTATCCAGTACCATATTTCATACTCCTCTATCAATCAACTGCCTTGAAAACAACTTTATAATAGTATCACATTCACTAACGCATTTCAATTATCAACAGTAGTCTCTTAATAACGAATACTTACAATTACAAAAGCGAGGCTTGGATCGAAAGGTCCTAGCCTCTTTTCAATTCAATTTCTTATTTCTTTTGACCGTAATAAGCATTTGGTCCATGCTTACGTTGGTAGTGCTTTTCTAGAATGTACTGGGGAGCAGGTTCAACTCTTGGATTGATTTGTTCTGTAAAGCGATTCATCTTTGATACTTCCTCTAATACGACAGAGTGATAAACGGCATTCTCTGGATTTTTGCCCCAGGTGAATGGACCGTGATTGCGTACAACAATTCCTGGTACTTCAACCGGGTTAAGTCCGCGACGTTCAAACTCTTCTACGATAACCAGGCCAGTATCTTTTTCATAGGCCACTTCTACTTCGTCCTTGGTCAAACTACGGGCGCAAGGGATTGAACCGTAAAAATAGTCTGCATGGGTTGTTCCATAGAAAGGAATATCACGTCCAGCCTGTGCCCAACCAACTGCTTCTGTCGAATGGGTGTGGACCACACTACCAATCTCTTGCCATGCCTTATATAACTGCACATGAGTTGGGAGGTCAGAAGATGGTCTTAAATCTCCTTCTAGAATTTGGCCATCCAAGTCCGTCACCACCATGTTTTCAGGTGTCAATTCGTCATAATCAACGCCTGATGGTTTAATAACAATGACACCTAGTTCGCGATTGACTTCCGATACATTTCCCCAGGTAAATTTAACAAGCCCATGTTTTGGTAATGATTGATTGGCATTACAGACTCGTTTACGCATATCGTTTATTACTTGATTCATCTTACATCAAACCTGCTTTCTTAATTAGTGGATAGAGAAAAGCTTGCGCCTCTTGAATGGCTGCGCGTGTTTCTTCTACAGTTTCACAATTTTCAGACCACATTTCGATTAGGAAAGGTCCATTATAATTGGTTTGTTTTAAAATATCGAAAGCTTCTTCCCATTTAACACAACCTTGCCCAAAAGTTACATCTCGGAACTGGCCCTTTGAACTTTCTGTCACTGCATAAGTATCCTTGAGATGGAGAGCTGCGATGGCATGATGCCCAAGATAAAATTCACTGTAGACATCATTATGCCATGCAGATACATTACCAATATCTGGGTATACAAAGAGGTAGGGAGAGTCAATCTCTTTTTCTACAGCCAAGTATTTTTCGATGCTATTGATGAAAGGATCATCCATAATTTCAATAGCAAGTACCACCTGAGCCTCTTCAGCCCAGTCACAGGCTTTTCTCAAATTTTTGATAAAACGTTGGCGTGTCTGGGGTGACTTTTCCTCATAATAAACGTCGTAACCAGCTAATTGAATAGTACGAACTCCCAAGTCTTGGGCTAATTCAATACATTTTTTCATGAGTTCTAGAGATTTTTCCTCTATAACTGGATCATTTGATCCCAATGGGTAGCGACGATGGCCTGAAAAACAGATAGAAGGAATACGAACACCAGTTTTATAGATTGCTTTGACAACTTCCAAACGCTCGTCCTTGCTCCAGTCCAGTCTTGCTAAACGCTCGTCACGTTCATCAATAGACATCTCGACAAAATCAAAGCCTAACTCCTTGGCAAAATTTAAACGTTCTAGCCAAGTAAAGTGTGTCGGGGTTGCCTTTTCATAAATTCCAATTGGACGTGCCATGGTTTACCCCCAAATTCGTCTGATTTCATCCTTGAAGGCACGCGCTGCTCCTGCTGGATCCGCAGCTTCTGTAATTCCACGACCTGCGATGAAGGTAAAGACATCAACGCCTTCAAATAGTTTGAGAGTATCTACATCTAGACCACCTGTTACAGACACACGGAAGCCCATGTCGATGAGTTTTTTAACCTTATTAAGGTCTTTTTCACCCCAAGTCTCACCAGCAAGAAGTGCATCACGAGATTGGTGATAAATAGCTTGTGAGATACCAGCATCTAGCCAAAGCTGAGCTTGTTCAAAAG
>JAWHFN010000022.1:0-17468 GCA_032565555.1 Streptococcus mitis
GATTGACAACTGGACGTGCCTTTTCAAATGGTGCCTTGGTATCCATTAGCGGAAAAACGGGTACAGCCGAAAGCTATGTGGCAGATGGTCAGCAAGCAACCAATACCAATGCGGTAGCCTATGCCCCATCTGATAATCCCCAAATCGCTGTTGCAGTGGTCTTTCCTCATAATACCAATCTAACAAATGGTGTAGGACCTTCCATTGCGCGTGACATTATCAATCTGTATCAAAAATACCATCCAATGAACTAGAAAGGAAATTATGCTTTATCCAACACCTATTGCTAAGCTGATTGACAGTTATTCTAAGTTACCAGGTATCGGGATTAAGACGGCTACGCGTCTGGCTTTTTATACGATTGGGATGTCTGATGATGATGTCAATGAATTTGCAAAAAATCTCCTTTCTGCTAAGAGAGAATTGACCTACTGTTCTATTTGTGGACGTTTGACAGACGACGATCCTTGTTCTATCTGTACCGATCCAACTCGTGACCAGACAACGATTTTGGTGCTAGAGGATAGTCGTGATGTGGCGGCCATGGAAAATATCCAAGAATACCATGGACTCTATCATGTCCTGCATGGCCTTATTTCTCCTATGAATGGTATCAGTCCAGACGATATCAATCTCAAGAGCCTTATGACTCGTCTTATGGATAGTGAAGTTTCAGAGGTAATCGTAGCAACCAATGCCACAGCAGATGGGGAAGCGACTTCCATGTATCTTTCCCGCTTACTCAAGCCAGCTGGGATCAAGGTTACGCGCCTGGCACGAGGCCTCGCTGTGGGAGCAGATATCGAGTATGCGGACGAAGTCACACTCTTACGGGCTATTGAAAATCGGACAGAGTTGTAAGTGTAGACAAATTTACGAACTCCATTCGTTTATAAAAAAATCAAGGAGGCTGAAAATCGTTCATATCGGCCTCTTTTTGTATAGTGTGATGAGTAGGATCAGGTTCAAGTTTTAAAAAAACAAGCAAATATGATATACTAAAGAGCGAGTATTCTAGTAGAATTAGGACAAATAATATGAAACAAACGATTATTCTTTTATATGGTGGACGGAGTGCGGAACGCGAAGTCTCTGTCCTTTCAGCGGAAAGTGTCATGCGTGCGGTCAATTATGACTGTTTCACAGTCAAGACTTTCTTTATCAGTCAGTCAGGTGACTTTATCAAAACGCAGGAATTTAGTCAGACTCCAGGTCAAGAGGACCGTCTCATGACCAATGAAACCATTGATTGGGATAAGCAGGTTGCACCAAGTGCTATTTACGAAGAAGGTGCAGTTGTCTTTCCAGTTCTTCACGGTCCGATGGGAGAGGATGGCTCTGTTCAAGGATTCTTGGAAGTTTTGAAAATGCCGTATGTCGGCTGCAATATCTTGTCATCAAGTCTTGCCATGGATAAAATCACGACTAAGCGTGTTCTGGAATCTGCTGGTATTGCTCAAGTTCCTTATGTGGCCATCGTTGAAGGTGATGATGTGATTGCTAAAATTGCCGAAGTTGAAGAAAAATTGGCCTATCCAGTCTTCACTAAGCCGTCAAACATGGGCTCTAGTGTCGGTATTTCTAAGTCTGAAAATCAAGAAGAACTCCGTCAATCTTTGAAACTTGCCTTCCAATATGACAGTCGTGTCTTGGTAGAGCAAGGGGTAAATGCCCGTGAAATCGAGGTTGGTCTACTAGGCAACTACGATGTCAAAAGCACGCTACCAGGAGAAGTAGTCAAGGATGTTGCCTTTTATGACTACGATGCCAAGTATATTGATAACAAGATTACTATGGATATCCCAGCTAAAATCAGTGATGATGTGGTAGCTGTCATGCGTCAGAATGCAGAAACAGCCTTCCGTGCCATTGGTGGCCTCGGTCTCTCTCGTTGCGATTTCTTCTATACAGACAAGGGAGAGATTTTCCTCAACGAGCTCAATACCATGCCAGGTTTCACCCAGTGGTCAATGTATCCACTACTTTGGGACAATATGGGAATCAGCTATCCAGACCTAATCGAGCGTTTGGTTGACCTTGCCAAGGAAAGTTTTGACAAGCGCGAAGCGCATTTGCTATAAAAATGAAAGAGAGGGTAGAAGCCAGAACCATCACTGCAAGGTGACTAGAGTTCTCGGACTTCAACCCTTTTTAAAGGAGTAGAAATGAAATTAACAATCCATGAAGTGGCTCAAGTTGTAGGAGCTAAAAATGATGTCAGTATCTTTGAGGACACCCAGTTAGAAAAAGCTGAGTTTGACAGTCGCTTAATTGCGACAGGAGATTTATTTGTGCCCCTCAAGGGTGCGCGTGATGGTCATGACTTTATCGAAACAGCCTTTGAAAATGGTGCAGCAGCAACCCTGTCTGAGAAAGAGGTTGCAAATCATCCCTATATTCTAGTAGATGATGTTCTGACTGCCTTTCAGCAACTAGCAGCCTACTATCTTGAAAAAACGACTGTTGATGTCTTTGCGGTTACGGGTTCAAATGGTAAAACAACGACCAAGGATATGTTGGCGCACTTGCTATCAACAACCTACAAAACTTACAAAACACAAGGCAACTACAATAATGAGATTGGTCTTCCTTACACAGTTCTCCATATGCCTGAAGGAACAGAAAAGTTAGTCTTGGAGATGGGGCAGGATCACTTGGGAGATATTCATCTCTTGTCAGAATTGGCTCGTCCAAAAACAGCCATCGTGACTTTGGTTGGAGAAGCCCATTTAGCCTTTTTCAAAGACCGTTCTGAGATTGCTAAAGGAAAAATGCAAATTGCAGACGGGATGGCACCTGGTTCCTTGCTTTTAGCGCCAGCTGACTCGATTGTAGAGGACTACTTGCCAACTGATAAAAAGGTGGTTCGTTTTGGGCAAGGGGCAGAGTTGGAAATCACAGACTTGGTTGAGCGCAAGGATAGTCTGACATTTAAGGCTAATTTCTTGGAACAAGTCCTTGATTTGCCAGTGACTGGTAAGTACAATGCCACCAATGCTATGATTGCATCCTATGTTGCCCTGCAAGAAGGAGTTTCAGAGGAGCAAATTCGTTTGGCCTTCCAAAATCTTGAATTGACGCGTAATCGTACCGAGTGGAAGAAAGCAGCCAATGGAGCAGATATCCTATCAGATGTGTATAATGCCAACCCAACTGCTATGAAGCTGATTTTAGAGACTTTCTCTGCCATTCCAGCCAATGAAGGTGGCAAGAAAATTGCAGTGTTGGCGGATATGAAGGAGCTTGGTGACCAGTCTATTCAACTCCATAACCAGATGATTTTGAGCCTTTCGCCAGATGTGCTGGATACCGTTATTTTCTATGGAGAAGACATTGCTGAATTGGCCCAATTGGCTAGTCAAATGTTCCCAATCGGCCACGTTTACTACTTCAAGAAAACAGAAAACCAAGACCAATTTGAAGACCTAGTTAAGCAGGTCAAGGAAAGTCTAGGAGCTAATGATCAAATCTTGCTCAAGGGCTCTAACTCCATGAATCTAGCTAAGCTGGTAGAAAGTTTAGAAAATGAATGCTAGTGATTTTGCCAAGTATCTTCAAAGAATGATTGCCCTTACAGATACTGGATTAACCTTTACAAAAGATCCTTTCGACCGTGAGCGCTACGAAGACTTGCGAGGCCTTTTATCTGAAATGTTGAATTAGGCATCAAACCTTGATTCCGAAGAAGTGGCAGAAGTCTTGAAGACAACTTCTGCTTATGCGACTCCGTTAATGGACGTCCGTGCTTGGATTGTTGAGGACGAAAAGATTTGTCTGGTTAGGGGACAAGGAGAGAATGATTGGGCTTTGCCAGGTGGCTTTGGTGAAGTCGGCTATTCTCCAACAGAAAATATTCTCAAGGAAATTGAAGAAGAAACCGGTTTTGAAGCTAAAGTAGAAAGACTACTAGCTGTTTTTGATACAAATCGTTTCCAACTACAGAGCAAGCAATATGCAAAGTTTGTTTTTGAATGTAAGCTTCTTGATGGACAATTCCAAAAAAATCAAGAAATTGCTGACCTTCAATTTTTTGCCATTGACCAACTGCCAGCCTTATCTGAAAAACGCATTACCAAGGAGCAAATAGAGATTCTTTGGCAGGTTTATCAAGGTCAGAGGGAGCAATATCTTGATTAAGAAGATGATGATCGTATTTCTAAATTCATTTTTGACAAATAGCATGGTATAATAAAATGCAGGAAAATTTTGAATCATGAGGAATACTAGATGAATTTATGGGATATTTTCTTTACGACCCAAGCAACAGAGCCACCCAAGTTTGATCTTTATTGGTATGTCAGTATATTTACACTCTTGGCCTTGACCTTTTATACAGCCTATCGTTATCGTGAAAAGAAGGTTTACCAACGATTTTTCCAAATATTGCAGGCCGTTCAGTTAATCCTTCTTTATGGTTGGTATGGGGTCAATCATATGCCACTGTCAGAAAGTTTACCCTTTTACCATTGCCGTATGGCTATGTTTGTGGTGCTCTTGCTTCCTGGTCAGTCTAAATATAGGCAGTATTTTGCATTACTAGGAACATTTGGGACATTAGCTGCCTTTGTTTATCCAGTGCCAGATCCCTATCCTTTTCCACATATTGCCATTTTGTCCTTTATCTTTGGGCACTTAGCTCTCTTGGGGAACTCACTGGTTTATCTCTTGAGACAATACGATGCGAGAATGCTAGATGTGAAAAGAATTTTTCTCATGACCTTTGCATTAAATGCCTTAATTTTTGTGGTCAATTTGGTAACAGGTGGAGATTACGGATTCTTGACCAAACCGCCATTGGTTGGAGATCACGGCTTACTGGCTAATTATTTAATCGTTTCTGTAGCCTTGTCAGCGGCGATTACGTTGACAAAGAAAATTTTGGAACTATTTTTAGAACAAGAAGCAGAAAAAATGATTGCAAAGAAAGCTTAGAAATGAGCTTTCTTTTTTGTATAATAGACAGATTGTTGACAAAGTTTACAGTGAATGAATTTCTGAACAGAAAAACTAAAAAATTGGCTGGTAAATTTAGGAAAAAACTGAGCACGATGAGATTTTTTGTGTTATAATATTCTGTGAATAGCTATGCCTACGTTTAGCTATTGAATATTACGAAGTTAGAAACTTGGAAGATAGAGAGGATGCGATGTAATGGCTAGAGAAGGCTTTTTTACAGGTCTAGATATTGGAACAAGCTCTGTCAAGGTGCTTGTAGCTGAGCAGAGAAATGGTGAATTAAATGTAATTGGCGTGAGTAATGCCAAAAGTAAAGGTGTAAAGGATGGAATTATTGTTGATATTGATGCAGCAGCAACTGCTATCAAATCAGCAATTTCCCAAGCAGAAGAAAAAGCAGGCATCTCAATTAAATCAGTGAATGTTGGTTTACCAGCTAATCTCTTACAGGTAGAACCAACTCAAGGAATGATTCCAGTCACATCTGATACCAAGGAAATTATGGATCAAGATGTCGAAAATGTTGTCAAATCAGCTTTGACAAAGAGTATGACACCTGATCGTGAAGTTATCACATTCATTCCTGAGGAATTTATTGTGGATGGTTTTCAAGGGATTCGTGATCCACGTGGTATGATGGGGGTTCGCCTTGAAATGCGTGGTTTACTTTATACAGGTCCTCGCACTATTTTACATAACCTACGTAAGACAGTTGAACGTGCAGGTGTTCAGGTTGAAAATATTATTATTTCACCACTAGCAATGGTTCAATCGATTTTGAATGAAGGTGAACGTGAATTTGGTGCTACAGTGATTGATATGGGGGCAGGTCAAACGACTGTTGCTACAATCCGTAACCAAGAACTCCAGTTTACCAATATTCTCCAAGAAGGCGGAGATTATGTAACTAAGGATATTTCTAAAGTCTTGAAGACATCACAGAAACTAGCTGAAGGTTTGAAATTAAACTATGGAGAGGCTTATCCTCCTCTCGCAAGTAAAGAAACATTCCAAGTCGAAGTGATCGGGGAAGTAGAACCTGTTGAAGTAACAGAAAATTACTTGTCAGAGATTATTTCTGCACGTATTAAGCATATTTTTGAACAAATCAAACAAGACTTAGACAGAAGACATTTATTGGATCTTCCTGGTGGAATTGTTTTGATTGGTGGAACGGCTATTTTACCGGGTATTGTGGAGCTTGCTCAAGAAGTTTTTGGTGTTCGTGTCAAACTCTATGTTCCAAACCAAGTTGGAATTCGTAATCCAGCCTTTGCGCATGTGATTAGTCTATCTGAATTCGCGGGACAATTGACAGAAGTACATCTCTTGGCTCAACGAGCAGTCAAGGGTGATGAAGGATTATTCCAACAACCGCTTAGTTTTGGGGGAATGATTCAGAAAACAGCTCAGTTTGTACAATCAACGCCTGTTCAACCAGCCCCTACCCCAGAAGTAGAGCCGGTGGCTCCTACAGAACCAATGGCGGATTTCCAACAAGCTTCACAAAATAAACCGAAATTAGCAGATCGTTTCCGTGGCTTGATCGGAAGCATGTTTGACGAATAAAGAGGAAAAATAAATTATGACATTTTCATTTGATACAGCTGCTGCTCAAGGTGCAGTGATTAAAGTAATTGGTGTCGGTGGAGGTGGTGGCAATGCCATCAACCGTATGGTCGACGAAGGTGTTACAGGCGTAGAATTTATCGCAGCAAACACAGATGTACAAGCATTGAGTAGTACAAAAGCTGAGACTGTTATTCAGTTGGGACCTAAATTGACTCGTGGTTTGGGTGCAGGAGGTCAACCTGAGGTTGGTCGTAAAGCTGCTGAAGAAAGCGAAGAAACACTGACGGAAGCTATCAGTGGCGCAGATATGGTCTTCATCACTGCTGGTATGGGAGGAGGCTCTGGAACTGGAGCTGCTCCTGTTATTGCTCGTATCGCTAAAGATTTAGGTGCTCTTACAGTTGGTGTTGTAACACGTCCGTTTGGTTTTGAAGGAAGCAAACGTGGACAATTTGCTGTAGAAGGAATCAATCAACTGCGTGAGCATGTAGATACTTTATTGATTATCTCAAACAACAACTTGCTTGAAATTGTTGATAAGAAAACTCCACTTCTTGAAGCTCTTAGCGAGGCAGATAACGTTCTTCGTCAAGGTGTTCAAGGAATTACCGATTTGATTACCAATCCAGGATTGATTAACCTTGACTTTGCCGATGTGAAAACAGTTATGGCAAATAAAGGGAATGCTCTTATGGGGATTGGTATCGGTAGTGGAGAAGAACGTGTTGTTGAAGCAGCGCGTAAGGCAATTTACTCTCCACTTCTTGAAACAACAATTGATGGAGCAGAAGATGTGATTGTTAACGTAACTGGTGGTCTCGACTTAACCTTGATTGAGGCAGAAGAGGCTTCACAAATTGTGAACCAGGCAGCGGGACAAGGAGTAAACATCTGGCTCGGTACTTCAATTGATGAAAGTATGCGTGATGAAATTCGTGTAACAGTTGTTGCAACAGGTGTTCGTCAAGACCGCGTAGAGAAGGTTGTTGCTCCACAAGCTAGACCTACTACCAACTACCGTGAGACAGTAAAACCAGCTCATTCACATGGCTTTGATCGTCATTTTGATATGGCAGAAACAGCTGAATTGCCAAAACAAAATCAACGTCGCTCGGAACAAGCTCAAGGATCTGCTTTTGGTGATTGGGATTTACGTCGCGAGACAATTGTTCGTCCGACTGATTCAGTAGTGTCACCGGTAGAACGTTTTGAAATTCCAAATTCACAAGATGAAGATGAGTTGGATACACCTCCATTTTTCAAAAATCGTTAAGTAAATGAATGTAAAAGAAAATACAGAACGTGTTTTTCGAGAAGTCGCAGAAGCAAGTCTGAGTGCTCATCGCGAGAGTAGCTCAGTCTCTGTCATTGCAGTTACCAAGTATGTAGATGTACCGACAGCGGAAGCCTTGCTTCCGCTAGGGATTCATCATATCGGTGAAAATCGTGTAGATAAGTTTCTAGAGAAATATCAAGCTTTAAAAGATCAAGATGTGACTTGGCATTTGATTGGTACCTTGCAAAGACGTAAGGTGAAAGATGTCATTCAGTACGTTGATTATTTCCATGCATTGGATTCAGTAAAGCTAGCAGAGGAAATCCAAAAAAGAAGTGACCGAGTCATCAAGTGTTTCCTTCAAGTAAATATTTCTAAAGAAGAAAGTAAACACGGCTTTTCGAGAGAAGAATTATTGGAAGTCTTGCTAGAGTTAGCCAAACTAGATAAGATTGAATATGTTGGTTTAATGACGATGGCACCTTTTGAGGCTAGCAGTGAGCAGTTGAAAGAAATTTTCAAGGCGACCCAAGATTTACAAAAAGAAATCCAAGAAAAACAAATTCCAAATATGCCTATGACCGACTTAAGCATGGGAATGAGTCGTGATTATAAAGGAGCGATTCAATTCGGTTCCACCTTTGTTCGCATAGGTACAGCATTTTTTAAGTAGGAGAGAACCATGTCTTTAAAAGATAGATTCGATAGATTTATAGATTATTTTACGGAGGATGAGGATTTAAGTCTCCCTAATGAAAAACGAGATGAGCCCATTCTAACTCCAGTAAATTCTACACAGGAAAAGGCTCTCTCAACGAATCAAGCACCAAGCACAAGTAGTACAAAAGAAAATAATATTACTAGACTGCATGCACGTCAACAAGAGTTAGCAAAGCAAAATCAGCATTCTACTGAAAAAGTAACAATTGATGTTCGTTATCCTAGAAAATATGAAGATGCGATAGAAATTGTTGATTTATTAGCAGGAAACGAAAGTATTTTGATTGATTTTCAATATATGACTGAAGTGCAAGCTCGTCGTTGTTTAGATTATCTGGATGGAGCTTGCCATGTTCTAGCTGGAAATTTGAAAAAGGTAGCTTCTACCATGTACCTGTTGACACCAGTGAATGTTATTGTGAATATTGAAGATATTCGTTTACCAGATGAAGATCAACAGGGTGAGTTTGATTTTGATATGAGACGAAATAGAGTACGATGATGATTTTTTTAATTCGTATGATTTATAATGCAGTGGATATTTACTCCCTGATTTTGGTAGCCTTTGCTGTAATGTCTTGGTTTCCAGGCGCCTACGAATCAAGTTTGGGTCGTTGGATTGTAGCATTGGTAAAACCAGTGCTTGCTCCTTTGCAACGCCTGCCTTTACAGATAGCAGGTCTTGATTTATCTGTTTGGGTTGCGATTGTTTTGGTTCGATTTTTAGGAGAAAACCTAGTCCGTTTTCTGGCGATGATAGGATGAATAAAGGGATTTACCAGCATTTCTCCATAGAAGATCGTCCATTTCTTGATAAGGGAATGGAATGGATAAAGAAGGTAGAAGATAGCTATGCTCCTTTTTTAACTCCTTTTATCAATCCTCATCAGGAGAAACTATTAAAGATTTTGGCCAAAACCTATGGTCTTGCTTGTAGCAGTAGTAGGGAATTCGTCTCGAGTGAGTATGTCCGAATTTTATTATACCCAGATTATTTTCAACCAGAGTTTTCAGATTTTGAAATATCTCTTCAGGAAATAGTGTATTCTAATAAATTTGAATACTTAACGCATGCTAAGATTTTAGGGACAGTCATCAATCAATTAGGGATTGAACGGAAACTTTTTGGAGATATCCTAGTAGATGAAGAACGGGCGCAGATTATGATTAATCAGCAGTTTCTTCTTCTCTTTCAAGATGGATTAAAGAAAATTGGCCGTATACCTGTTTCGCTGGAGGAACGTCCTTTCACCGAGAAAATAGATAAGCTAGAACAGTATAGAGAGCTGAATTTATGCGTGTCTAGTTTTAGATTAGATGTTCTTTTATCAAATGTTTTAAAATTATCTAGAAATCAAGCAAACCAGTTGATTGAAAAGAAACTTGTCCAAGTAAATTATCATGTGGTAGACAAATCAGATTATACTGTTCAAGTTGGAGACTTGATTAGTGTGAGAAAATTTGGGCGCTTGAGATTGCTTCAAGATAAGGGACAAACAAAAAAAGAGAAGAAAAAAATAACCGTCCAGTTATTATTAAGTAAGTGAGGAAAAATATGCCAATTACATCGTTAGAAATCAAAGATAAAACCTTTAGCACACGTTTTAGAGGTTTTGATCCAGAAGAAGTAGATGAATTTTTAGATATTGTAGTTCGTGATTATGAAGATTTGGTTCGTTCTAATCATGATAAGGATTTACATATTAAAAATTTGGAAGAGCGTTTGTCTTACTTTGATGAGATGAAAGATTCGTTGAGCCAGTCTGTATTGATTGCCCAAGATACAGCTGAGAGAGTGAAACAAACAGCACACGATCGTTCAAATAATATTATTCATCAAGCTGAACAGGATGCACATCGATTATTGGAAGAAGCAAAATACAAGGCAAATGAAATTCTTCGTCAGGCAGCTGATAATGCTAAGAAAGTTGCTGTTGAAACCGAAGAATTGAAGAACAAGAGTCGTGTCTTCCACCAACGTCTCAAATCTACAATTGAGAGTCAGTTGGCTATTGTTGAATCTTCAGATTGGGAAGATATTCTTCGTCCAACAGCTACTTATCTTCAGACAAGTGATGAAGCATTTAAAGAAGTTGTTAGCGAAGTGCTTGGGGAACCGATTCCATCTCCAATTGAGGAAGAACCAATTGATATGACACGTCAATTTTCTCAAGAAGAAATGACAGAGTTACAGGCTCGTATTGAGGCAGCCAATAAAGAATTGGCTGAATTTGAAGCTCAAGCTAAACAGGAAGTGGAAAACCCAACTCCTGTATCGAGTCCTCAAATTGAAGAAGAGACAGCTCATCCAGTTGGTCCAATGTATGAAGAACCAGAAGTAGCTCCAGTACATCCTTCGGCTCCAACACCAGCTACAGAAACGTTTGATTCAGCACCAGGATTTGATGCACCGCAAGAATCCGTTACAATTTTATAAGAAATAATCTGAGAACAATATCTTATCCTTATATTTCCAGCGAGCAGGAGATGGTGTGAGTCCTGTAATCCCTAACGATAAGATTATCCTCTCAAACTATCAAGTCTGAAGTTAGTAGGATTTGACGTTCCCCACGTTACGGGATAAGAGGGAGAAAGATTAAATCTTTTTCCGAATAAAGGTGGTACCACGATTTTCGTCCTTTTTGGCAGTCGTGGTTTTTAATTTGTTATTATTTATAAAGGAGATACCATGAAACTCAAAGATACCCTTAACCTTGGGAAAACAGCTTTCCCAATGCGTGCAGGACTTCCTACCAAAGAACCAGTTTGGCAAAAGGAATGGGAAGATGCAAAACTTTACCAACGTCGTCAAGAATTGAACCAAGGAAAACCTCATTTCACCTTGCATGATGGCCCTCCATACGCGAACGGAAATATTCACGTTGGACACGCTATGAACAAGATTTCAAAAGATATCATTGTTCGTTCAAAATCTATGTCAGGTTTTTACGCACCATTTATCCCAGGTTGGGATACTCATGGTCTGCCAATCGAGCAAGTTTTAGCAAAACAAGGTGTTAAACGTAAAGAAATGGACTTGGTTGAGTACTTGAAACTTTGCCGTGAATACGCTCTTTCTCAAGTAGATAAACAACGTGAAGACTTTAAACGTTTGGGGGTTTCTGGTGACTGGGAAAATCCATATGTGACTTTGACTCCTGACTATGAAGCAGCTCAAATCCGTGTATTTGGGGAAATGGCTAATAAAGGTTATATCTACCGTGGTGCCAAACCAGTTTACTGGTCTTGGTCATCTGAGTCAGCCCTTGCAGAAGCGGAGATTGAATACCATGACTTGGTTTCAACTTCTCTTTACTATGCCAACAAGGTAAAAGATGGCAAAGGTGTTCTAGATGCAGATACTTACATCGTTGTCTGGACAACTACACCATTTACCATCACAGCTTCTCGTGGTTTGACGGTTGGAGCAGACATTGATTACGTTTTGGTTCAACCTGCAGGTGAAGCTCGTAAGTTTGTGGTTGCTGCAGAATTGTTGACTAGCTTGTCTGAGAAATTTGGCTGGGTTGATGTTCAAGTGTTGACAACTTACCGTGGTCAAGAACTCAACCACATCGTAACAGAACACCCATGGGATACTGCTGTAGATGAGCTCGTTATCCTTGGTGATCACGTTACCACTGACTCTGGTACTGGTATTGTCCATACAGCCCCTGGTTTTGGTGAGGACGACTACAATGTTGGTATTGCTAATGGTCTTGAAGTCGCAGTGACTGTTGACGAACGTGGTATCATGATGAAGAATGCTGGTCCTGAGTTTGAAGGTCAATTCTATGAAAAGGTAGTTCCAACTGTTATTGAAAAACTTGGTAACCTCCTTCTTGCCCAAGAAGAAATCTCTCACTCATACCCATTTGACTGGCGTACGAAGAAACCAATCATCTGGCGTGCAGTACCACAATGGTTTGCCTCAGTTTCTAAATTCCGCCAAGAAATCTTGGATGAAATTGAAAAGGTGAAATTCCACTCAGAATGGGGTAAAGTCCGTCTTTACAATATGATTCGTGACCGTGGCGACTGGGTTATCTCTCGTCAACGTGCTTGGGGTGTTCCACTTCCTATCTTCTACGCTGAAGACGGTACGGCGATTATGACTGCTGAAACTATTGAACACGTGGCTCAACTTTTTGAGGAACATGGTTCAAGCATTTGGTGGGAACGTGATGCTAAGGACCTCTTGCCAGAAGGATTTACTCATCCAGGTTCACCAAATGGTGAGTTCAAAAAAGAAACAGATATCATGGACGTTTGGTTTGACTCAGGTTCATCATGGAATGGAGTTGTAGTAAACCGTCCTGAGTTGACTTACCCAGCAGACCTTTACCTAGAAGGTTCTGACCAATACCGTGGTTGGTTCAACTCTTCACTCATCACATCTGTTGCCAACCATGGCGTAGCACCTTACAAACAAATCTTGTCACAAGGTTTTGCCCTTGATGGTAAAGGTGAGAAGATGTCTAAATCTCTTGGAAACACCATTGCTCCAAGCGATGTTGAAAAACAATTCGGTGCTGAAATCTTGCGTCTCTGGGTAACAAGTGTTGACTCAAGCAACGATGTGCGTATCTCTATGGATATTTTGAGCCAAGTCTCTGAAACTTACCGTAAGATTCGTAACACCCTTCGTTTCTTGATTGCCAATACATCTGACTTTAACCCAGCTCAAGACGCAGTAGCTTACGATGAGCTTCGTTCAGTTGATAAGTACATGACGATTCGCTTTAACCAGCTTGTGAAAACGATTCGTGATGCTTATGCCAACTTTGAATTCTTGACAATCTACAAGGCCTTGGTGAACTTTATCAACGTTGACTTGTCAGCCTTCTACCTTGATTTTGCCAAAGACGTTGTTTACATCGAAGGTGCCAAATCACTGGAACGCCGTCAAATGCAGACTGTCTTCTATGACATTCTTGTGAAAATCACCAAACTCTTGACACCAATCCTTCCTCACACTGCGGAAGAAATCTGGTCATACCTTGAGTTTGAAGCAGAAGATTTTGTTCAATTATCAGAATTGCCAGAAGCGGAAACTTTTGCTAATCAAGAGGAAATCTTGGATACATGGGCTGCCTTCATGGACTTCCGTGGACAAGCTCAAAAAGCCTTGGAAGAAGCTCGTAATGCAAAAGTAATCGGTAAATCACTTGAAGCACACTTGACAGTTTATCCAAATGAAGTTGTGAAAACTCTGCTCGAAGCAGTAAACAGCAATGTAGCTCAACTTTTAATCGTGTCTGAATTGACTATCGCAGAAGGACCAGCTCCAGAAGCTGCCGTTAGCTTCGAAGATGTAGCCTTCACAGTTGAACGCGCTGCAGGTGAAGTATGTGACCGTTGCCGTCGTATCGACCCAACAACAGCAGAACGCAGCTACCACGCAGTCATCTGTGACCACTGTGCAAGCATCGTAGAAGAAAACTTTGCAGACGCAGTCGCAGAAGGATTTGAAGAGAAATAAGGTTGAAAAGTCTAGGTAAAACTCAATTTGAGAAGAAAAGACAACTAATTTTATAGTCTATTAAACGCATTGTATCACGTTTTTGAATACCTGATATGATGCGTTTTTATTTATTTTGAAAATTTGTGAGGTGTGATTTTTTATACTCAACAAGAATCAAAGAGAAACTTAGCAAGCTAACAGCAGTAAGATAAAATACGAATTTGATATTGCGGATAAGATTGGTAAATAGTGTGACAATTTTACAACAATAAATTTGTATAGTTGTTTTTGATTTCTGAAAAGTATTATATTTTATTTCATATTATACAAATTTTTATTTTATAATATCAGAAAATACTTTTTTTTTTTAGCAAATATGATACAATTTTATTTGAAAAAAAATAAAAAGGAGATTTTATTATGAAATCAAAAACACTTGCTTTAATTAGTGGTATCGTCGGTCTTGTGGGAGGAATTTTACTTCTTATTGGTCCTTTTGTCTTGTTGGGAACAGCGGTAAATACAGCTGCTACAACTCTTAATGGAGGAGCTACTGCAGGGGCTGTTTCAGGTGTTGCCTTACTCTTGAATGCCTTGAAGATTGCAAATCTTGTTCTTGGTATCATTGCTATTGTTTACTATAAAGGAGATAATCGTGTAGGTGCAGCTCCGTCTGTACTAATGATTGTTTCAGGTGGAGTTAGTCTCATTCCATTCTTAGGATGGGTTGGGGGGATTCTTGCTATTATTGGAGGATCTCTATTCCTTGCAACATTGAAGAAATTCAAATCAGAAGAATAAAAGGTATTTTAGCAGGAAAAGAACAAAAAAGTTTATCGGTCTAGGAGCAGTTCTATTATCTGTTTCTCTTCTCGCTGCATGTGGAGCACAAAATGCAAAGACTACTTCAACAAGTAGTGATGAGAAGACAGTAGCAACATCTAATACCTCAAAAGAAACAATCACTCTTGATACACCGGTTGTAACAGACGATGCGATTGAATCAATACGTACTTATGCAGATTATATAGATCTTTATAAAAAGATTTTTGATGATTATTTTACTAAAGCTGAGGAAAGTTTCAAAGGCACAGCTATGGAAAATAATGAGTCGTTTACCAAGCTAAAAGAGTCAACTCAAAAATTATTCGATGCGCAGAAAAAAATATATGATTTGCTAGGGTCAACTGAGATCAAGGAAGATGATAAATCAAAATTGTCTCAACAATTGAAAGACTTTAGAGACAATTTGCAAAAACAGTTGAAAACTTTGACATCTCAACTACAGTAAGATAGAAATTTTTTGTAGTAATTGAGAATAATTGGTTAAATTACACCCCAAATGTTATAAATTGGGGTGTTTTTTAAAGATTAAATAATGATGATAGAATAGAAACAACCAAAAACAATATGATTGTCAAACAGTCCTTTCCTTTTTGGTTTTGACTAGCTTTTTTGTGAAAAATTGTGTAAAATAGAATAGATAAACGAGGGGAAACCTCGGAAAATTTAAAGGAGAATCCATCTAATGGTAAAATTGGTTTTTGCTCGCCACGGTGAGTCTGAATGGAACAAAGCTAACCTTTTCACTGGTTGGGCTGATGTTGATTTGTCTGAAAAAGGTACACAACAAGCGATTGACGCTGGTAAATTGATCAAAGAAGCTGGTATCGAATTTGACCAAGCTTACACTTCAGTATTGAAACGTGCTATCAAAACAACGAACTTGGCTCTTGAAGCTTCTGACCAATTGTGGGTTCCAGTTGAAAAATCATGGCGCTTGAACGAACGTCACTACGGTGGTTTGACTGGTAAAAACAAAGCTGAAGCTGCTGAACAATTTGGTGATGAACAAGTTCACATCTGGCGTCGTTCATACGATGTATTGCCTCCAAACATGGATCGTGATGATGAGCACTCAGCTCACACTGACCGTCGTTACGCTTCACTTGACGATTCAGTTATCCCAGATGCTGAAAATTTGAAAGTGACTTTGGAACGTGCCCTTCCATTCTGGGAAGATAAAATCGCTCCAGCTCTTAAAGATGGCAAAAACGTATTCGTAGGAGCTCACGGTAACTCAATCCGTGCCCTTGTAAAACACATCAAAGGTTTGTCAGATGACGAAATCATGGACGTGGAAATCCCTAACTTCCCACCATTGGTATTCGAATTCGACGAAAAATTGAACGTAGTTTCTGAATACTACCTTGGAAAATAAAAAATTGTAAGTCTAGAATTGATTTCTAGGCTTTTTATGTTAGTATGGTAGTATGATAAGGAATAAAAAACAAGATTATGTATTGGCCTATAAGCAACCAGCATCAAGAACATATAAGGGTTGGGAAGAAGAGGTCTTACCGATAGGCAATGGTTCTTTAGGAGCTAAAGTCTTTGGTCTTATTGGGGCTGAACGGATTCAATTTAATGAAAAAAGTCTCTGGTCTGGTGGTCCACTTCCTGATAGTTCAGATTATCAGGGTGGAAATCTTCAGGATCAGCATAACTTTTTAGCTGAGATTCGGCGATCTTTGGAAAAGAGAGATTACAATCGGGCTAAAGAACTGGCTGAAAAGCATCTGATTGGACCAAAAACCAGTCAATATGGGACCTATCTGTCCTTTGGGGATATTCATATTGAGTTTAGTAATCAAGACACGACTTTGTCTCAGGTGACGGACTATCAGAGACAGTTGAATATTAGTAAGGCACTTGCGACGACTTCTTATGCCTATAAGGGAACGCGATTTGAACGTGAAGCCTTTGCCAGTTTTCCAGATGATCTCTTGATTCAGCGCTTTACTAAGGAAGGGTTGGAAACTCTAGATTTTACTATAGAACTATCCTTGACCCGTGATTTGGCTTCTGATGGAAAGTATGAGCAGGAGAAGTCTGATTACAAGGAGTGTAAGTTGGATATTACTGATTCTCATATCTTGATGAAGGGAAGAGTTAAGGACAATGACCTGCAGTTTGCTAGCTGTTTAGCTTGGGAAACAGATGGGGATATTAGAGTTTGGTCAGATAAGGTTCAGATATCAGGAGCCAGTTATGCCAATCTCTTCTTGGCGGCTAAGACAGATTTTGCCCAAAATCCTGCTAGTAATTATCGCAATAAACTAGATTTAGAGCAGCAAGTAAAGGACTTGGTGGACACAGCTAAAGAAAAGGGCTATGCCCAATTGAAATCAAGGCATATTGAGGACTACCAAGCCTTATTTCAGCGTGTTCAATTGAATTTGGGAGCTGATGTTGACACATCCACTACAGATGAGTTACTAATAAATTATAAGCCACAAGAGGGACAGGCTTTGGAGGAGCTATTCTTCCAGTATGGACGGTATTTACTGATTAGTTCTTCCAGAGATTGTCCAGATGCTCTACCAGCTAACCTACAGGGAGTCTGGAATGCGGTCGACAATCCTCCTTGGAATTCGGACTATCACTTGAATATCAACCTGCAGATGAATTATTGGCCAG
>JAWHFN010000023.1:0-16568 GCA_032565555.1 Streptococcus mitis
CCGATAGCAGCACCACGAGAAACTGTCAAAATCGTTCCTTCAACTGGTTTCATAACTGCCTTATAAGCAACTTCTACACCTGATTGGAAGGCAAGGGCCAAGTCTTGACCTGTTAACTCGTCTTTATCCTTGATAGCTTGTGAAAATCCACGGAAAAGCTGAGACGTAATAACGCCTGAGTTTCCACGCGCACCCATCAAAAGACCTTTGGCAAGAATGCTCGCTACCTCACCAACTGTAGAAGCTGGCTTGTCTGCAACTTCTTTAGCACCATTTTCAATGGTCATTCCCATATTTGTCCCAGTATCTCCATCTGGAACTGGAAAGACGTTTAATGAATTGACATATTCAGCTTGCTTATTCAAGCGAGTTGATGCAGCCTGCACCATTTCTTGAAATAAGCTAGTAGTAATTTTTGACACGGTTATTCTCCTACAACTTTGATATTTTGAATGTAGACATTTACAGTCTGAGCAGTAATTCCAAGCTGGTTTTCCAAACTAAAACGAACACGCTCTTGAATGTTTTTTGATACTTCGCTAATCTTTGTTCCGTAGCTCAACACGGTATATACATCAACTGCAATACTGCCATCTTCGGCCGCTTTTACGACGACACCTTTAGAATAATTTTCCTTACCTAGAAGGGCTTGGAAATTATCTTTGAGGGCTTTTTTACTAGCCATACCGACCACACCAAAAATCTCAGTTGTTGCACCACCTACGACAGTTGCAATCACTTCATCTGTTAGTTCGATTTGACCATCTTTTGTATTAATTTTTACAGTCATCCTTTTTACCTCAACTAGTTGATACTCTATTTTATCATATTTCAGCCCAAGTGTAAAAGCAGAATACTGTATCAGCGGATATTTACTCCGTTTTTCAAATGATGTTATACCCACAATAAAAGAAAAAAGACCCTAAGGTCTCCTTACTTTTATTATTAAACGCGTTCAACTTTACCTGATTTCAAAGCACGAGCTGAAGCCCAAACTTTTTTAGGTTTACCATCGATAAGAACAGTAACTTTTTGAAGGTTTGGTTTTACGGCACGTTTTGTTTGGTTCATCGCGTGTGAACGGTTGTTTCCTGATACAGTCTTACGACCTGTAAAGTAACATACTTTAGCCATTGTGTTTTCCTCCTATTAGATCTAATATAGCGGATGTGCTAGCACCACATACCGTACTATGTTATCACACTTTCTTCTTTTTTGCAAGGGAATTAGAAGATTTTTTTATTTAACATAGACAATTCCCAACTTCCCAAAGGCCACATCTCCACGGATAATCAAGGTTTTGCTGGTTGGGGCTAGAGGAGTATCTGCCTTGGCTACGCCACAGAAAGTTTCTACCTTTAAATCAACTCCCCAATGTTGAGGAACATAGATAACTGCATTCCCAAAACCGACTTCTATCTTCAAGGTTGCGGTATCTCCTAAAATCTCTGCATTGTCGTAATATATCTTAGCATTGCCAAAACCAACTTCTACTTGATCTTCTACCAATTCTTGCTCTTGCTTGTAGAAAGTCCCAGTCCCAAAAGCAACTTCCTTATCTGTAAGAATGGTCTTTTTACCATCATACCACCATTTTTTCCCATTCCAAGTTCTGTTAGAATGAGTAAGTGCGTTGACACCCAGTACGATTAAAATACTAGCCCAGAATAGTGACTGATTTGGAATCGGTAAAATATCATAAAAGTGGTTAGCAATCATTAAGGCTACTAGAGCTGTAAAAGAGGCTGAAGTTAAGTGGCGACGCAACAAAGCTCCGACTGATTGGTAGGCAAAAAAAGCAATACCAATCAAGGGCCAAATTTGCCCCCCCAGAGAAGGGATTCCAAAATTTCCCTGCAATAATACTAAAGCCGCCAAAACAAGCAATACAATACCAAATGCTTTCTTTTTCATGTTCTTACCTCATGTTTCTTAGATTTTCTTTTAGGAGGGATTGGTAATGTCGTGAGACATGAACCTCCTTATGAGTCTGATAAAAGGAAATGGTGCCCGTTCCTGAAAAGGACTTGTCCACCGAGTAAACCTGACGGATATTTGCAATAGTCGACTTGGATACCCGACTAAAATAGCGAGGAAGGATAGCCTCTAACTCATAGAGTTTAAGCCGAACCTCGTAGGCATCTTTCTGGGTATGGGCATAAATCTTGCTACCTTCTGTCTCAAAGAAGAGAATTTCTGACAAGTCCAGATAATATTCACCTGTTCCCTTGTAAAAAATCAACCGAGGAGACTTGGACTCTTGCAAGAGGCGCTGTAAATCCGCAATCTCATCTGTCAAAGTCGCTGCCTTGATGACAATTTCAGTTTCCTCTAAATTGCTGTCAATTTCGATTCGTAACTTCATTCCATCTCCTTTCTGACTCTACTATATCAAAGCCAAAATAAGAAAACAAGAGCAAAAAAGCAAGTGGTTACTTTAGACCCGTAAGTGGTTCTAGGACCACCTTAACTTACAATTCAAAATAGAAAGAAAATCACACCCCACGCAAGACCACAAATATAACCAACTACTACATCCTTGGGAAAATGCACTCCACCCAAGACTCTCACTAGACCGAGGAGGGCTGACAAGACCAATAAGATAACCCCTACAGATAAACTAGCATGAAGGCAAGCCATGGAAATAATGGTTGCTGAAAAGACATGACGACTGGGCATAGACTGACCAGGACTATCTCTGTCAAGCAAGGGTTTAATATCCCATTCCTCATAAGGCCTAGGGGCATTGATTTTCTTACGAAGAAAGGACAAAATCACAAAACCTGATGCAGGGATAAACAAATAGATTCCGACCTGGTTCCCAAGTCCTTGTTGGAAATAGGTAGTTGCTAACAAGGTTAGATAAATCATAGGCATAACTACCGTCATGAACCGATTGAAAGCTCTTAACAATCTCAGACGAAAGGGCTTATTTTCAATGTTACCAGCAATGTGGTCATACCATTCTTGATAATTTTTCATATATTTTCTCATCACTTACTCAAATTTTACTTGCAGGGAAGCACTTGTCTTCTAGTATAGTGCAGAAAAAGAAGGCCGTCAAGCCTTCTTTTGGTTTATTCTTCTGCTTCGTCTTCTGTAAACTGACTGTTGTAGAGGTCAGCGTAGAAGCCTACTTGCGCCATTAGCTCCTCATGATTTCCTTGCTCGATGATATTGCCATCTTTCATAACAAGAATCAGGTCAGCATTGCGGATGGTTGACAAGCGGTGGGCGATGACAAAGGAAGTTCTACCTTCCATCAAACGGTCCATGGCTTTCTGAATCAATTCCTCCGTCCGTGTATCAACCGAAGAGGTCGCCTCATCTAGGATTAGGAGTGGCGCATCTTTCAACAAAGCACGAGCGATGGTCAAGAGTTGTTTTTGTCCGACAGACAAGGTCACTGTATCATCCAAGACGGTATCGTAACCATCTGGTAGGGTCATGATAAAGTGGTGAATCCCTACAGCCTTGCTGGCTTCAATCACGCGCTCATCACTAATATCCTTTTGGTTATAGATAAGATTGTCGCGGATAGTTCCTTCAAAGAGCCATGTGTCCTGCAAGACCATTGAAAAGGCATCGTGTACTTCCGAACGCTTCATCTCCTTGGTATCGACACCATCGATACTGATGCTTCCCTTATCAATCTCATAGAACTTCATCAAAAGATTGACAATGGTTGTCTTACCAGCTCCAGTAGGTCCGACAATGGCAACCTTTTGACCTGCATGAGCGGTCGCAGAAAAGTCATGAATAATCGTTCGCTCTGGTGTGTAACCAAAGGAAACTCGATCAAAGACTACTTGACCTTTCATATCGCTCAATTGTCTTTCTTTATGGGATTCATCTTCCATTTCATCTTCAGCTAAGAATTCGAAGACACGTCCCATGGCTGCACTAGCCTGCTGAAGACTGGTAATTCCTTGGGCAATCTGCGAAAGAGGCTGAGAAAAGATACGAACGTAGGCCATAAAGGCAACGATAATCCCGATACTAATCTGCCCATTCAGAGCTAAGGCTGCACCGACGATAATCACTAAGGCATAGCTAAAGTTCCCAATAAACACCATAATCGGCATCATAATCCCTGAAATAAACTGAGACTTCCAGATACTATCATACAGACGATGATTTAATGTTGCAAATTCTTCTTTCGTGCTCTCGATAGCATTGTAACTGGTCACCACATTATGACCAGAGTACATTTCTTCCACATAACCATTTACAGCTGCCAAATCCTGTTGCTGACTCTTAAAGAAGCCCTGGGATTTGCCCATAAAGACGGACACGAAAACAAAACCAATAAGGGTTGAAACAACCGTCACCAAGGCTAAAATCCAGTTCATCCCAAACATGGTTACCAAGACTGCTAAGACCAATAAACTAGATGAAAGAACTGTTCCCAAACTTTGATTAAGGGACTGGGCTGCAGTGTCAACGTCATTGGTTACACGAGACAAGGTATCTCCTTGAGAATGTCCATCAAAATATCCTAATGGAAGGCGATTAATTTTCTCTGCAATGGCTGTTCTCAAACGCTCTGAAAAACGTTGAATTGCTGTTGTAAATAGAAAGGCCTGCAAATAATTTGATAGAAGCCCAATCACATAAATCACGGCTAAAAAACCACCAATAGCTGCAACCGCTGCGACATCCACACTTGTTTCCAAGCCACTGGCAATGATATTAGTCATTTCCTTGATACGGGTTGGGCCATAAACAGTAATGATATTGGATACGATTGTTGCTAGAAAGGCGATTAGAAGGGCAAACTGGAGACCTACAAGATAGGGTTTACTCTGTTTCCAGAGAGATATTTTCTTATTTTCCATGTTCCAATTCCTCCTTCGATAGTTGTGAATAGGCAATTTCTTGGTAAACTTCGTTATTAGCTAGAAGTTCCTTGTGGGTGCCTTGCCCCACGACTTTTCCTTGATCCAAGACCAAAATCAAATCTGCATCCATAATCGTTGAAATACGCTGTGCGACGATGAGTTTGGTCATAGACTTGGTTTTCTCTGCTAGCTCTTGGCGTAGGACACGGTCTGTCTTGTAGTCCAAGGCTGAGAAGGAGTCATCAAAGATGAGGATTTCTGGCTTCCGAGCCAAGGCACGAGCAATGGCCAGACGCTGTCTTTGACCACCTGAGAAGTTGGTTCCTCCTTGGGCTACTTCTGACTCTAAACCCGCTTCCTTGTCTTCGATAAAGTTCTTAGACTGGGCCAATTCCAAGGCTTGCCACATAGCTTGCTCACTAAGTGGTGTTTCTTGACTCTGTCCAAAGTCTAAATTGTCCTTGACATCACCTGAAAAGAGAACCGCTTTCTGAGGAATATAACCAACCTTGTTGCGCAAATCTTCTAAGGCATAGTCTTGAACATTGACACCGTCTACCAGAATTTCTCCTGCTGATACATCGTAGAAACGTGGAATCAGATTGACCAGAGTTGATTTACCTGAACCCGTTGACCCAATAAAGGCCACTGTTTGACCAGCGTCTGCTCTAAAGCTAACATGCTCGATAACTGCCTCCGAATTTGCCGCATAGCGGAAGGTCACATCCTTAAACTCGACCTGACCTTTGAGGTTTTCATCAGCCGGCTGCACTTGAGCAGGGTTTTGGATAGAAGAATGCAAATCTAGAACTTGATTGATCCGCTTAGCAGAAACCATGGTTCGGGGAAGAACGATGAAGAGTGCGCCCATGAGAAGGAAGCCCATGACAACCTGCATAGCATAAGACATGAAAACAATCATGTCACTAAAGAGAGGCAGACGCGCAATCGGAGCAGCGTCGTTAATCACATAGGCCCCAATCCAGTAAATCGCCACACTCAAACCACTTGAAATCCCCATCATGATAGGGTTCAAAATAGCCATAAGACGGTTGACAAACAAATTCAAGCGTGTCAATTCATCATTTGCTGCTGCAAATTTTTCATTTTGGTATCCTTCAGCATTGTAGGCACGAACGACACGAATACCTGTTAAACTCTCACGAGTGATACTGTTCAGTTTATCAGTCAGACTTTGAATCAAGGACTGTTTTGGAAAGGCTAGCGTCATCAAAACAGTCGTCATAAGAACGTTAACAATCACTGCCACAAGCACAGCCCAAAGCCAGTATTCTGAATGACCTAAAATCTTCCCAATAGCCCAGATAGCCATAATCGGACCACGCGTAACTATTTGCAAGCCCATGGTAATCAACATTTGAACTTGAGTAATATCATTGGTGGTACGAGTTAAAAGACTGGGAATAGAGAATTTCTTAATCTCTGTCTGCGAGTAATCCAAAACTCGGTTAAAAATATCACTTCTCAGCCTACTAGTATAAGAAGCTGCCACTCGGGATGCAAAAAATCCAACTGCAACTACGGACAAGAAGGCAAGAAAGGACATTCCCACCATCATGCTTGCCGGCTGCCACAACTCATCTAAATTAGTTCCTTGACTACCTAGCAAATCCGTAATTTTTGAGATATAGGTTGGCACTTCCAACTCTAGATAGACCGAAAAGCAGGTAAAGAGAATGGCTAGTAAAATCATCCCCCATTCTTTTCTACTAATTCGTTTGGCTAATTTATTCATTCTCTCCTCCTATTCCCTTGATATTTTTCTGTAGTTTAGCAAGGACTTTCTCAAAAATCAGTAATTCATCTTCATCAATGTCTTCCATCAACTGCTTGTCTATGCGTTCAAAAAAGGCCTTAACCTCTTGCATCTGAGAACGTGCTTTGTCCGTCAAACGAACAAATTTTGCCCGCTTATCGCTAGGATTCGCCTCCAATTCCACCAAACCATTTTGCACCATACGCTTGACCAAATTACTAGCAACAGACTTGGTAATATTGAGTTCCTGCTCGATATCTTTAATCAAGACCAAGTCTTGGTTTTTCTCACGATTATCCAAAAAACGCACAACCTGACCTTGAGGCCCACCCATAAATTCAATACCACAACGTTTGGCTTCCTTTTGCACCATCAGGTGAATCTGATGACCGAAACGCTTAAAGACTAACATTGGTTTATCCATACTAACTCCTTTCTAACTAACACATTTAGTTCTCCTAGGAACTAAATAAGTTTCCATGAGAACTATTTTACCATTTTCAGAAAAGATGTCAAGACAAAAGTTTCCATGAGAACTATTTTCTTGATTCAAAAAATCCTAAGTGATTTTTTCACTTAGGATCATATTCTCTAGGTTAAATTAGAACCCGTCTACGTTTGTGTAGATTTTTTGTACGTCTTCGTCGTCTTCAAGAACGCTGTAAAGTTTTTCAAAGGTTTCAAGGTCATCGCCTGACAATTCCACTTCTGACTGAGGAATCATTTCCAATTCAGTAACTTGGAATTCTTCGACACCTGACTCACGAAGGGCAACGATAGCCTTATGAAGATCAGTTGGAGCTGTATAAACTGTGATTGTACCTTCTTCTGCTTCTACATCATCCACATCCACATCTGCTTCTAGCAATTGCTCAAAGACCGCGTCCGCATCTTCACCTGCAAATACGATAACACCCTTGTTGTCAAAGAGGTATGAAACCGAACCTGAAGCACCCATGTTTCCGCCGTTTTTACCAAAGGCTGCACGGACATTAGCCGCTGTACGGTTGACATTTGAAGTCAAAGTATCAACAATCAGCATAGAACCATTTGGTCCAAAACCTTCGTAACGTCCTTCTGTAAAGGTTTCATCTGTGTTTCCTTTTGCTTTATCAATCGCTTTATCGATAACGTGTTTTGGCACTTGGGCTTGTTTAGCACGGTCGATAACGAATTTCAAAGCAGTGTTCGATTCTGGGTCTGGATCACCTTTTTTAGCTGCTACATAGATTTCTACACCAAATTTTGCATATACTTTAGAGTTAGCTCCATCTTTAGCCGTTTTCTTGGCTACGATATTGGCCCATTTACGTCCCATTAGGAATCTCCTTTTTTCACATTTTAATCTTTCTTATTATAACACAAGTTTTTTCGATTTTCACTAAAGGAAATGGATTTTATTTAGCAAATACAGCTAGGATTGCAGTTTTGTTACCAAGATTGCCTTGCCTTCTTTTATCAAGGGGTGACGAAACAGTGAGAAGTACAGTTGTATGGTCATGGCAACCCAGATTAGGGGTTCACAAAGGATAACTCCCTTATAGCCTGCCCAAGGGATAATCAAGACCACAAAAGCGATTTTCCCGATTAGTTCGATAAAGCTAGAAACCAGCGGAAGGACTTTTTGTCCCAACCCCTGCAAACAATTGCGATAAATCAACAAGAGACTCAAAATAGGATAAAAGGCTGAACTGATTTGAAGATAGAGACTTCCATTTTCTATCAAGTAACCATCTGTCGAACTAGCCAAGAAGGAAACAAAGGCTGGACTGGCAAAAAAGAGGAAGATACAAACAAAAACTGCCCAGGATATACTTAAACGACTGCCGATTCGAAGACCTTGAACAATGCGGTCTGGGCGCTTAGCACCTAAATTCTGAGAAGCAAAGGTCGTCATCGAAGCGGAAATAGCGGTCATGGGAAGAAGGGCAAAAGCCATAATGCGTCGCGCCGCTGTTTGAGCACTAATAATCACGGCTCCAAAGGTATTAACAGAAGACTGTAAAATCACACTGCCGATGGACACAATTGAACTCATCAAGCCCATAGCCAAACCTTGCTCCAAGAGATCAGCGTACAAGGCCTTGTCCCATTTGAAATGCTTGAGTTGAGGCAAAAGTTCTGGCACGCTCTTACGAATATAGTAAAAGCAGAGAACCGCTGATAAGCCTTGCGAAATAATGGTAGCTAGTCCCGCGGATTGAACTCCCAGATGCAATTGCGTAATGAAATAGAGATCCAGAACCACATTAACCAGAGCAGAGAAAATCAGAAAACCAAGCGCAGCTAGACTGTCCCCAATAGACCGCAACAAACCTGCAAAGAGATTATAGGCAAAACTGACACCAACACAGGTCACAATCATAGAAATATATTGATAGGACTGAGGGAGGATTTCAGCAGGGGTATCTAGGTATTGCAAGAGTGGATACAATCCAAGAAAGCCCAGCAGCATCACTACAACACTCAAAAGAACACCTAAAATCCAGGTAGCTGCTACTGCTTCCTTGATTTTAGTGAAATTCCGAGCTCCATAATAGCGGGCAATGACAATTCCCATGCCATTGCCAACACCAAGAGTAAAACCTACAATCAGGTCAAAAATTGCTGTCGTCGCCCCTACTGAAGCCAAGGAATCTTGACCCAGAAATCGCCCAACAATCAAGACAGCAGCAGTATTATAGAGCTGTTGAAAAATATTAGACAGCAAGATTGGGAAGGCAAAACTCAAGAGCGAGGGAAGAATAGGACCATGTATCAGGTCCACTGTTCGTTTTTTATTCATAAGGCTATTATATCAGCTTTCGAAAGGAGCGACAAGAAACAGCAAACTGTAGGCAATCTGAAATCTTGAACAAAGAATCGAGAAAGCAGTGAATTTCTCCACTACTTTGACAGCTTATTCTTCAATTTCGATTTCAAGTTCATCACCTAGGTCAAGTGTGACTTCTTCATTCACAGAATCTGCTTGAACTGCTTCATCTTTTTTAGTTTCAACACCTTCTACAGAAGCTTCTTCTCCGTCAACCAAACCAAATTGAACACGGACTTGATGGTCAATTTCATCAAAGATTTCTGGGTGATCTGCCAAGTATTTCTTCGCATTTTCAGAACCTTGCCCGATTTTCTCATCCTTGTAAGAGTACCAAGCCCCTGCTTTTTTGATGATGTCCAAATCACTTGCAATCTTCAAAAGCTCACCAGTCTTAGAAATCCCTTCTCCGTACATGATTTCAACGAAGGCTTCCTTAAATGGTGGAGCTACCTTGTTTTTCACGACCTTGATTTTAGTTTCTTTACCGACATTAGTATCTTTTTGGTCACCAGTTCCCTTGATTTGTGTGCTTCCACGAACATCCAAACGTACTGAGGCATAGAATTTCAAAGCACGTCCACCAGGAGTTGTTTCTGGATTTCCAAACATCACTCCAACTTTTTCACGCAATTGGTTGATAAAGATGGCAATTGTTTTGGTTTTATTGATAGAGGCACCGAGCTTACGCATAGCCTGGCTCATCATACGAGCCTGCAAACCAACGTGGCTATCTCCGATATCTCCATCAATTTCCGCACGAGGTACAAGGGCCGCAACTGAGTCGACCACGACAAGGTCAACTGCACCTGAGTCAATCAATTTTCCTGCAATCTCAAGACCTTGCTCTCCTGAGTCTGGTTGTGACAAGAGCAATTCGTCAATGTTAACACCAAGAGCCGCAGCATAAGCTGGATCGAGGGCATGCTCCGCATCGATAAAGGCTGCAATACCACCTTCTTTTTGCGCTTGCGCAACTGCATGAAGGGCAACCGTTGTCTTACCAGATGACTCTGGCCCATAGATTTCGATGATACGTCCCTTAGGATAACCACCTGAACCAAGGGCAATATCAAGAGCCAAGGAACCGGAGCTCATCACTTGCACCTTTTGCTCTGCCCGTTCACCCAAACGCATGATTGAACCCTTACCAAAGTCTTTCTCAATCAATTTAAGAGCGTCATTCAAGGCTTTTTCACGTTCTGCCCCGAATTTTTTTGAAATTTCATCTAATTTTTTTGGTTTTTTCGCCATTCTATTCTCCTACATTCTAATGGTCCTCAGACCTATCTACTATTATATCAAAAGTTAGTTACTTAATAAAGCCTTGCGAACTAGGTTAAAGGCATGCATAACCGCAATGTGACGCACATCTGCTCGACTTCTGCCTCCAATATTCACCTTGATGACCTCAGTTCCTTGCTCTTGAGCCAAACCTATAAAGACTGTCCCAGCTGGGTGTCCTTCTAGGCTATCTGGTCCTGCCACTCCAGTCAAGCTAATGCCAAAATAAGATTGAGTCTTGATTCGTGCCTGCTCAGCCATCTTCTGAGCTGTAAATTCAGATACCACACCATGGTCTTCCAAATCCTTGGCAGGAATATCCAACATCTTTGATTTTTCCTCCAAGCTATAGGTTACAAAACCACCATTAAATATACTTGAAGCACCTGAAAAATCCGCTACATTGGCTTGGAAAAGCCCTGCCGTCAAACTCTCGGCTGCAGTGATGGTTTTCCCTTGCTTTCTCAGCTTTTCTACCACAATGCTGGCTAAACTAGTCTCTTCCCCATAACCATAACAAAGTTCTCGTAAAGAAAGGCCTTCGAAAGTCTGACAATCCAATATTTGATATTCCAAGATATCCAGCACTTGATTCGCCTCTTCTTGATTGCTAGCTTTTGTCGACAGGCGCAAGGTTACTTCTCCTGTCTTTGCATAAGGTGCCAAGGTCGGATCTGTTTGATTATCAATCAAATCAGACAAAATCGTCACCAGCTGGCTCTCGCCAATTCCAAAGAAACGAAGAACTCGGGAATATAGCTTACTCCCTGTCATCAATTTAGGTAGAAGTTGGTTTAAAACCATGGGTTTTAATTCACTTGGTGGACCCGGAAGGACAACGTAGGTCACTCCATCGACTTCCAATATTCCTCCCACAGCCAGTCCTGTTTCGTTTGGCAGCGGAGTCGCTCCTTCTACAATTTGAGCTTGTCTTTCGTTATTCGGTGTTCGGGCATAATCTGGTCTCTGGGCAAAAAAGATATCCAACTTCTCCTGAGCCTGAGGATCGCAGACTAATTCTTTCCCTAAAAATTTAACCAGAGTTTGTTTGGTCAAATCGTCCTCAGTTGGCCCTAAACCACCTGTCAAAATCACCAGACTGCTACGTTGACTGGCAATCTCAAGCAAAGACAAGAGACGAGCTTCATTGTCTCCTACAGCCGTCTGAAAATATACATCTACCCCAATCTCTGCTAATTTTTCCGATAAAAACTGGGCATTAGTGTTGACAATCTGTCCTGTCAAAATCTCTGTTCCAACAGCAATGATTTCTGCTTTCATGTTTCCTCCTACCTATCTATTCGTATTTTTTTGAAAAAATCGCAGGAAATTTCCCACGATTGATTTTTTTATTTATAGTAAAAAAGTTAATTGTCTTCGTCACCAACAGGTGCTCGTCCAAATAAATCTTCAAATAAGACAACATTTGTTTCAAGCTGAGTGACTTCTTCTTGTCCCAAAGAACGTCTCAAAAGATTCTGCATTTCCAACATATGGTTTCTCGTAACAATTTGATAAGAAACGCCTTGTAGCATCTCCCCTTCACCCTTCAACTGTTGTGTTTCAATTGTTTTAAACGAATCTTTGTAGCCCAATAAGCTCGGAATACTTTTCGCAGATAGATCAATATTAGTCTGCATATTAGTACTTAGGGCTTTTAAAATAGACTGATAGTGACTAACACTATTCAAGCTAAGAACTTTTTCAACAACTTTTTGAATGACTTCACGCTGACGCTTCTGACGTCCGTAGTCTCCTTCTGGGTCTTGATAACGCATGCGTGAATAAACAAGCGCTTCTTCTCCATTTATTGTCTGCTCTCCAACACCGATAGAAATGGTATTAAATTCTTCTTGGTCACTGATAGAAATCGGGAAACCTAGTGTATTATTGACCGTAATACCTCCCACTGCATCGACCAATTGTTGCAATCCTTGCATATTAACCATAATGTAGCGATCGATATGGATATTCATCATCTTTTGAATTGTTTCTATAGCAAGTTCTGCACCGCCACCAGCATAGGCAGCGTTTAACTTCGCTTCTTCAATACTACCATCTTTATGTTGAATTTTAGTCAGGATATCACGCTCCAAACTCAGCATCATGGTCTTCTTAGTATGTGGATTGACAGTCAAGAGAATCATGGAATCACTATTTCCAGCCCATTGATCTGTACGCTCCACATTCCCAGTATCAACCCCCATTAACAGAATGGTCAAAGGCTCTGTTGCTTCAATAACCTTGGTTTCTTCCCCTATTTTTTTATAGGTTTTTGCCAAACTCTCTGTGCCTTGCTGATAAATAGTATACGCAAAAACACCGACACCTAAAACTGTCACAGCTAGAAAAGCTAATACCATTCCAATAATTTTTTTAACCATATTTCTACTAATCTATCAGTTTACCCATCAAGTAAACATCGATAAATTTCCCTTCTTCTATATATGCCCCACGCTCTTGGCGACCTTCAATTATAAAGCCATGCTTTTGATAAAGATGGACTGCTGCTTGATTACGAGTTTGGACAGTCAGTTGGAGACGACGCATAATGCCACTTGCTTGTGCCCACTCTATCGCTTCTTCTAGCAACAAACTTCCCAATCCATTATTCCAATATCTTTTTCCAATCACAATGAAGAGATCTCCAATATGACGGACTCTCTTGCGCTGGTCAGCTGTGATATTTACAATACCAGCAATTTTATCATTTAAGAATGCAAGTAAGGTTATCTGATTGTCTGAACTAGCTTGCTTGTTGAGGAATATTTCCATCTCCTCACTGGTCAAGAGAATACCATCTCCGTCTAAGCTGGTAAAATCTGTTTCCAAACTTACACGATTTAAAAAGGCCACTAATTCAGCTGCATCTTTAGACTCTGCTTCCCTAATGAGTAATTCATACTCCATGTTGAAGCTCCTCTAAAAGCTTTTCTGCACGCAAACCCTTTGCTTGGAAATGTAATCTGCGACCGTCTTCTTCTTTTAGAATTTCCAACTCTAAATAAGTATCTGGTAAGGCATCTCCTAAGAGATTTCCCCACTCAATAACAGTCGCGCCTCCACCAAAGAGAAACTCATCCAAGTCGATAGAATCCGCATCTCCTTCAATACGATAAACATCTAGGTGATAAAGTGGCAGTCTGCCTTCATACTCTCTTACGATAGTATAGGTTGGACTCTTAATCATCTGGGAAATCTGTAAACCTTTAGCAAGTCCTTTAGTAAAGGTCGTTTTACCTGCACCCAGTTCTCCAGTTAAGATTAAAACATCATTCTTTTCTAATAGATGACCCAAACGCTCCCCTAAGGCTTGCAACTCTTCTTCATTTTTTGTGTACATACTCTTATTATACCAAAAACTTTTCTTTTGTGTCTATTTTCCTGTTAAACTTACCATCATAACATCCATAAAAACAAGCTTTCTCTAAAAGAAAATGAGCGTAGCAATGACCAATACAAGATCTCGGAAAATATGACCATAAAAGGAAACTTCCTTTTTAACAGAATTTGGGACAAGATAGGCTGCAAAAAACAAACCCAGTCCAATATACATCAGAAGTGATACAATGGTCATTGGATTTCTTAAGAAGAGAAGTGTTGCTAAAATAGTCACCAACACCGTCTTTTTTCTATCTAGCATAGCAAGAAAATCGCGCATGTATTTTTTCAAGGGTAAAAAAATCAGCAAATCTAGCCCAAATAGAAAGAAAAAGGATGGCAATAAAAAGTCAACTAATTCTTGCTGCAACGTATTTTTGATGAACAAGTTGTCTGACAAGACAAGAACAGCTCCTAACAAATTAATTAAGAGTAACATACTGTAAAAAAGCTTCACCGACTTCTTACTGGCTAGGACACTATGAACTTCTTGCTTACGGGTATAAAGATAATTTACTCCAGCACAGATTCCTGAAACGAAGACCATACTTCCGATGAAAAAAGCTGTACTTTGTTTAAAGGACAAGATGCATTCTTTCCATAGGAAACAGCTACTCAAACTGATTTGAATTAAAGCTAACAAAAATAAGATTCTCATTGATTTCATCTTTTCTCTCCCTTCCTACCAATCATTATACTAGGAGAAAAGAGAGAACTGTTTCCAATCTTCTCAAATGTCTCTTTTAGACGCTAAACAAACACCAGAGACTAATACTCAATGAAAATCAAAGAGCAAACTAGGAAGCTAGCCACAGGTTGCTCAAAACACTGTTTTGAGGTTGGAGATAAAACTGACGTGGTTTGAAGAGATTTTGGAAGAATATAAATTTGAAATAAGGCTGATAGTATTCATTTCACTATCAGCCTTACAGGTTATTTAACATTTCAGAAAAACTATAATGTCAAGATTAACTAAACAGTATCTAATTCTTTCAAATAATTTTCTATCTTCATCAACATTAAAGGATTGTTATAAATCTTACATAACTCTCTTGCTTCTATATAATAATTTTTGACTTGTTCTTTGTCTAGAAATTTGGCTCCAGCATTTCCTACAAGAATAAGTAGAGGAGCCAGTTGGTAGCTTGTCTGTCTTTGTTTACAGAGTTCAATCGTCTCAAGAGCTTCTTGGATGGCTTCGTTATATTTTTCCTTTGACACTAGGTAGTGAGCGTAGTTGTAACGAACTCTGATGTAGCCAAATAAAAACTCTTGATGCTCAAAATTTTTTGTCTGATATAACTCCATCAAATGAGAGTAGTTTGCCTCATATTCTTGTTCACGACCCACTAAGGAATAGAAATTAGATAGAGTATTCAACGCCTTTAAATAAATCAGAGTATTTGAAGAGACCTTTAATAATATATTTTCCAATGAAGAAATTGCCTCATACTTACTGTCATATTGATAGAAGTCAATAATAGCTTTAATCCATTCAAGGTAAGTTCGGTCTTCTAGTGTTAGAAAAGTACTTCGTTCAATCTCTATTCTATAAATATATTCCAAATTGTCATAATTTCTGTCATCTAATAGTCGAGCAGATAATTGCTTGAAATTAGAGAGGTTAGATTTAATTTCAATTTGTTCATTAAAAAAATAATCTAATGGCACTTCGAGTCGTTGTGAGAGTTTGAACAAAAGGTCTGCGGAGGGAATGAAATGCCCTCTCTCAATTTTACTAATCTGGCTTTGTTCACAAATTCCTTCTGCAAGAGTTTGTTGGGAGAGTCTCAACTCTTTTCTTTTCAATCTGAATTTCTCTGCGAGTGTATTCATTAAAGATAATAAACCTTCCTATTTGCTTAATTTCATTATAAAATTTTTAGTTCAAAATAGCAAGTTAAAGGAATAAATAATTCTTTATGATAATAAAAAAAAAAAAAAGTTCAAAAAGCAATAAAAATAATTGACTAAATAATATATATCTGTTAGAATCAAAACAAGGAAACAGAAAGGGGTTTCATTGCATGAGAAAAAAACGTGGAATTAAAAAAATAGTTATATTTGTATTACTAAGTGTTCTTGCATTTGGTAATACAATTCCCTATCAACAGTTTGTTCAGAAGAATAGACAAATGGTAAAGTTTATAATTTCGCTTCATCTGGTGAGTGGATTTAATATTGGAGGTATATATAAATGAAACTTTTGAAAAAAACTATGCAAGCTGGACTAACAGTAATTTTCTTTGGTTTGCTAGCTACGAATACAGTATTTGCAGATAACTCTGAAGGATGGCAGTTTGTCCAAGAAAACGGTAGAACCTATTACAAAAAGGGGGACCTCAAAGAAACGGACTGGCGAGTGATTGATGGGAAGACCTATTATTTTGATTATAATGGCGAAATGGTTGTTGGTTGGCAGTACATTCCAATGCCAGTTAAAGGATATACAATTGGTCCTTACCCTAATGGT
>JAWHFN010000024.1:0-16299 GCA_032565555.1 Streptococcus mitis
TATGAAGGCGGTGTTTCCGGTGAGCCTTCGGTAGAGCCGTCTCTTCCGTCTTATGAAGGCGGTGTTTCCGGTGAATCCTTGGTGGAGCCGTCCCTTCCCTCTTATGAAGGCGGTGTTTCTGGCGAATCCTTGGTGGAACCGTCCCTTCCTTCTTATGAGGGTGGTGTTTCCGGCGATCCTTCGGTAGAGCCATCTCTTCCGTCTTATGAAGGCAGTGTTTCTGGTGAATCCTTGGTGGAACCGTCCCTTCCTTCTTATGAAGGTGGTGTTTCCGGCGATCCTTCGGTAGAGCCATCTCTTCCGTCTTATGAAGGTGGCGTTTCCGGTGAGCCTGAGATACAGGAGGCTCTCCCAGAGTACAAAGAAGACACTCAACTTCCTCAGACCAAAGTGGAGACCAAAGCTGTTCCTTATGAAACCGTTTATGAAAAGAATGAGAAACTAGACCACGGCGTTACAAGAGTAAAAATTCCGGGTGTTGAGGGACAAGAACAAGTTACTACTACCTATACTAAAGATCAAGCAAGTGGAAATATTTCTGAGAATAAAACTGTCAAAATAGTAGTTAACAAAGTTGATCAAGTTGTAGAAGTTGGAACTAAACCGAGTGTTGAAACTACTGTCCTATCTCATAAAACGATTTACCAAGTGAATCCTGCTTTGGAGTTCAGACGACAGGAAGTAGCGGTTGCAGGGCATGATGGTTCGGTGGAAACTAGGACGACTTATCAACTAGACAAGGCAACAGGTCAGGTGACGGTATCTGATACTACTAGACAAGTAAATCCAGCAGTCGATAAAGTGATTCAAGTTGGTAATGTGGAAAAAGTAATACAACCGATTGCTGTTACTGAGGAGCGAAGAGAGGATTCTTCACTTGCTAAAAATATAGAAAAGGTAGCATCTGAGGGTGAAGTTGGTGAGAATACACTTACCAGAACCTACGCTATCAATGAACAAACTGGTGAATTGGTTAATTCTCAAGAAACGAGTCAAATAACAAAACTAATGAAACCGAGAGTTGTTTTAGTTGGTAGTCAGGAGGATAAACCACACTTACTTCCGGCTAATAGTGAGAGAGAAGATGCTGTGGATGTGTCTGCTCTGACCACAAGCGTGAGATCAGTAGATTTCTTACATGACAGTAAACTAAAAGCACAGTTAGAGCCTACCTATGATCCTCGAGATATTATAACAAAGAGAATTGCGCTCAGAAAAACACACCCAAATATCACTGACCAAGAAGTCAAAGATATGTTGCGCACAGAGTATCTTCAAAAACTGTCAATTCAAGAAAGCTTTGATCAGACGAAGACGCAAGCTGAGTCAAGTTTCAAAAAGATAGCCTCGCATACATTGGGAATTATAGGAGATACCCCTAAAAATCGCAGCAAGGTCAAACAAGAGCTTGAGCAATACAAAGAGCAGATTTTGTTGGGACTGTCTTATATCAATCGTTTTTATAATATTCAATTTGGGGACACGAATATTCGTGATATTCTGGCCTTTAATCCAAGCTCATTTGGCAATAAGACAATGACCGCCTTGGATAGTTTGAAAAAATTAGGATCCATGTCTTATGAAGAGATGAAATTGACCAATAGTCCTCAAACATTTACAAAGTATTTATCTACTATTACAGGTAAGGCTAGTTTGAAGGAATTTTTAGACAGCAATCGCCAACTCTTTACGTCAGATGATGCGGATACCTGGCTTAAAAAATCTAGCCAAGCTATGATTGTTGAAAAACCATCTAAGGAAAATCCTTCAGCGCATGTCGGGTTGTATAGCAAGTTGACAGCTGGGGAAAAGGATCCTCGTAAACAAGAGGCTAATATGGCTGCTATTTTGGGACTTTTGAATGTGAAAGAACCAAATGTTTACGTGATTAGTAATATGGCGACAATTACTTATGGTAATATTGGTTCCTATATAGATACTTCTCTTACTCAGTCTAATCCAACTAAGTATCAGGCTGAGCTTGCTAGAGTCAAGTCTTTAATTGAAAAGGCGGCTGTACAACAAGCCAACTATGTTGATACTCTTTATCGTATAACAAAACCAGAAAATCGTGATAAGTTACTGACAAATCGCTTGATTATTGATACGATGAAGAAATATACAAGTAATCCGAATGCCCAGATTGATAGCACTTGGTCACCAGATACTGGTAATGGAGCTGATAAGGGAGTCGACCAATTTATGACTCCTATGAATTACTATTCTCCAGTAAGTAAGGTGGGAGCTGAGGCAAATGGATTAGGTGTCCGTTACTTTATAGATAGAGTTCTGGATGATAGAGGTTCAGCTACTTATTCTCATGAAATGACGCACTTACTAGATAGAACGGTCTTGTTTAATAATCACGGTCGTCGAGATGGTACAGGAGCAGAGTTTTATGCGCGTGGTATTTTTGAAAACTCCTATAATCCAGAAAAGGATACTTATTTCAATCTCAACTTTGTATATGATGAGAGTGATAAGAATGGATTTTACAATAGAACACCTGATCGATTTAAAATAGCAGAAGATTTGAAATCTTATATGAAGGGAAGTTTCGATGTCCTTTATACTCTAGATTACCTAGAAGCTGAAGCAAGTAAAGGCTTATCTGCAGAAGACAAGATGAGTTATTTCAAAAAAATAACGCCAATCACTTCAACAGGTCCTAGAACTTGGGTAGATTACCGTAATCCAGCAGTTAAACCAACTCATAAGAGTGAGGAGATTCAAGCTCTGACCTTAGAAGATGCCAAAAAATTGACAGATATTGATAGTTTGATTGACAATCATATCCTGGTCAATCGTTATATCATTGCTGGTTTTTCAGATAAAGGAAAAATTACATCAAATGGTTACTATACTGTTGACATGTTTGATACCATTTATGGTGTTAGTCAAAATGACTCTGGTATGAGTGGGGATATCACCTTTAGAAAACAAGCCTTTGAATTGATGGCTACTTTGGGCTACTATGAAGGATTTGTTCCTTATGTGTCAAATCAATATAAAAACCAAGCTGAAGCGGCAGGAAAACCATTATCTGATAAGTATATTTTTGAAAAAATTCTAGGAAAAACATATGCGGAGTTCAAAAAAGATCAAATTAATGAACGTGTTGCAAAATTAGATAGCCTGAAATCTATTACGATAAATTACAACGGAAAATCAGAAGTAATTGCAAGTAAAGAAAAACTACAATCACTAATGAACGAAGCTGTTTTAGCTGAACTAGCCCAGATAAAAGCAGGAAATACCACGGCTAAAAAGTTTGAGTTTATAGAAACACCAGTGCAAAAACTGAAAAAAGCGATTTATAAAGCTTATCTCAAAGATTCAGATGACTTTAGACAATCGATTTACAATAGCTAAGACAAAAGGAACATCTCTCTGGAATGAACATTCAGAGGGGTGTTTTTTGGTCTTTTTTGAGGTTTGTATTGTTTATTGCAAATGATAGTTTGTATGAACATGGAGTGATTTTCAGACTTTTCCACAAATTATAGAATCTTTTCTGAGTATTTAGGGAGTGATGGAGGAAGTCTTGAAAGCGCTTTTGTTTTGTGCTATAGTCAAGTATATCGATTCGTTTAAAGAGGAATGCTTGTATGAGAAGAGAAGAAGTTTTACGAAATCACTGGTTTTTTAGCCAAGAGGTGGGGAAGGAAGAGGCCTTGGCGTCGGATTTTCAGAGGGGAAATTGGCAGGCTATTCAAGTGCCACACGACTGGAGTATTTACAATGATTTTGACCAGTATTCGCCAGCGCAAAATGAGGGTGGGCAGTTAAACGGGGGTCAAGCCTGGTACCGTACGCAGTTTTACTTGGAAGAAGATGCCAGTCTTGTATCGGTGCGTTTGTTGTTTGACGGGGTTTACATGAATGCCCAAGTCTATATCAACGGGCAAGTGCTAGGCTATTATCCCAATGGCTATACACCCTTTTCTTATGATATCACCCCTTATCTAAGAAACGATGGGACAGCCAACCAGCTTGCGGTTTTTGTGGAAAATCAGCAACCTAGCAGTCGTTGGTACTCTGGTAGCGGTATTTACCGAGAAGTAAAATTATTGATTACAGATTCGGTACATCTGGATTTGTATGGGAGTAAGATAAAAAGTCCCAAGCTCAAGGAACAAAGACAATCGTGGGTGGAAACCCAGCTTGAAAGCAAGGTTTCAAATGATGGGCCTCAGTCTGTGTCGGTGTATTTGGAGCAGAGTATCTGGTATGAGGGACAGCGTATTTCTGACTGGCAGGAGACTGATTCTGTAATGATTGAGTCTGGGGAAAAATATCATTTCAAACAAGCCATATCAATTTTTCAACCTTTGCTTTGGGATATTGACCATCCTTACCTTTACCAATTGAAAACTCGCCTTTACAAAAATGGCATTTTGGTTGATGAAGAAGAGGAGACCTTTGGTTACCGCTATATGGATTGGCAAGCGGATAAGGGCTTCTTTCTCAATGGTCGCTGTTTGAAGATTCATGGAGTTTGTCTGCACCATGACTATGGAGCGCTGGGAGCTGTGGAAAACAGGTCAGCTGCTGAGAGACGCTTGCGCCAGATGAAAGAAATGGGGGTCAATGCGATTCGAATCACGCATAATCCAGCCAGTAGTATCTTGCTGGATGTGGCTGCCAAAATGGGCTTACTTATCCAAGAAGAAGCCTTTGATACCTGGTATGGAGGCAAGAAAGAATATGATTATGGTCGCTTTTTTGAGGAAGAAGCGACTCACCCAGAAGCGAAAGCAGGCGATTTCTGGTCAGATTACGATTTGCGCACTATGATTGAGCGTGGCAACAACAATCCAGCGATTTTTATGTGGTCCTTGGGAAATGAAGTCAGCGAAGCAAATGGCGATGCTCATTCATTGAAGACTATCAAACGCTTGCTAGGAAGGGTAAAGGAGGTGGATGATAGTCGTTTTGTGACTATGGGAATGGATCAATTCCGCTTTGGCAATGGTTCTGGAGGTCATGAAAAGATTGCTGATTTGCTGGATGTGGTGGGTTTGAATTACTCAGAAGACAATATTGACGGGATTCGCAAAAGACATCCCAAGTGGCGTCTTTATGGGTCTGAAACCTCATCGGCTACACGGACGCGTGACAGCTATTTTCGCCCAGATAAGGAATGGGTTGGGGATAATCGTCGAGTGCGGAATTTTGAACAGTCGGACTATGGCAATGATCGGGTTCCTTGGGGGAAGACAGCGACAACTTCTTGGATAGCAGATAGGAATCGGCTGGACTATGCAGGTCAGTTTATCTGGACAGGAGTGGACTATATCGGTGAGCCGACTCCTTGGCACAATCAAAATGATACGCCTGTAAAGAGTTCCTATTTTGGGATCGTGGATACGGCAGGGATTCCTAAAAATGACTATTATCTCTATCAAAGTCAGTGGTTGGACCTAGATCAGCATCCCATGGTTCATATCTTACCCCACTGGAATTGGGAAATCAACAAGAGTTATCAACAAGTTGTGGATAAGTATGGGGATATCTCTGTTCGAGTGTATTCAAATGCTGGTTCAGTAGAGCTATTTCTCAATGGAAAATCCCAAGGCAGAAAGAATTTTCAGGAAAAATGGACTTCAGATGGTAGAAAATACCAAGAGGGAGCAAGTTCTGAACAACTTTATCTCGAATGGCGTTTGGCTTATCAACCAGGAGAATTGCATGCTGTAGCCTATGATTATCAAGGTCAGCTTGTGGCAGAAGATAGGGTGGTGACTGCAGGTAAGCCAGCCAAAATCGGGTTACATGCCGAGAAAACAAAACTGGAGCCAGATGGGCAAGACCTCCTTTATCTCTATTTTGATGTATTGGACAAGGATGGAAATTGGGTGCCGACGGCTTCCAATCAGCTTCATTTTCAAATTGAAGGCCCTGCTCGCATTGTGGGTGTGGATAATGGCAGGCAGGCCAGTCGTGAACGTTACAAGGCTCAGAAAAATGGTCGGTTTAAGAGGAAAGCCTTTCATGGCAGAGGTGTCCTCTTAGTTCAGAGCTTGGAGCAGGCAGGCCAAGTAAGACTAAAGGCCAGTGCCAGAGGGCTAGAGCCAGCAAGTTTTGATATCTTAGTGGGAGAGGCTTTGGCTACCCAACCAGTGAAAAATAAGCGCTTATTTGAGATTCGAGTGGACAAGCAGGCAGGATTACAAGAAGGGGCTTCCCCAGCTATTGGACTTTATCCACAAACTGTGGATAACCCTGTGAACAAGGTGGGGAATAGTGAAGTGATTTGGGAGACGAGTGGTAGTGCCCACGCCATTATCAAGCAGGGAGTGCTTCATTGCTTGTCTGCAGGCGACTTGGCTATACGAGCCATTTATCAAGGGAAAACCTATCAAACTCATTTGCAGGTGGCAGAAAATACCTCACTAGGGCAAGCAGTTTCTGTACGACCACTTCGCTTGTATACAGATAAGGGAACTTATCCACAGCTGCCATCTTCAGTTTTGGTGGACTATGAGTTCAGGGGTGCAAAACGAGTCAAGGTTGTTTGGGAGGAGATTCCTGAAGAAGATTTGGCAAGATTTCATGAGTTTACGGTATCTGGTCAGCTAGAGGGGCTGGATATAAAGGCTTCTGCTCTGGTTTGTGTCCAAGGGATTTGCGCTATTGAGCCTGAAAGTGTTTGGACGCTTGTCAAGGAAGTCCCACACTTACCAGACCGAGTCAAGCTAGTCTTATCAGATGGCAGAAGAGATACGGCCAAGGTGACTTGGGATGAACTCAATCCTCAAGTCTATGCTCAGGTAGGAGAATGTGTGCTCACAGGGCAAGTAGCGGGCTGTGAGTTGCCAGCAACAGTCACTATTCATGTGACAGATGCAAGTGTAGATGGGGAAGTCATTTCCAATCAATGGACAGGGTCCAATCTGCCTCTGGTCTTTGCTTCTCACTCAGAACCGAATCATCCAGCCTCATATCTCAATGACAAGGTCATTGCTCGGAAAAAATCGACAGCCAATACTTGGATTGTCAAGTCAGAGCAAGCCAATGTCGGCATTCTTTTTGGAGACGCAGGCATTTTAAAACCGCGATTTGTGGATAACCTGACCTTGTATTATGTTGAAAATCAAGACTACGTGGCGGTGGATCCTACCTATATCGACTATTATGTAGGGAATGAGCCTACTTTACCTCGGACTCCCAACCATTTGGATAAGGTTTCCCTGCTCAAGCAAGAGCAGAATTGGCGACCTGTATCAGCTATCCGAAAAGTTTCAAGCGACAAGGATGAAGAGCTTCGTTTTGAATTTGACAAGGTGGAAACCTATGCCCTTCGTCTTCGATTTGAAGGCTTGGCAAGCCCTCTAGCGTTAACAGAATTGCAAGTACATGCCAAAAAAGTAAAGAAAAATGTAGATAGGAAGTAGTATGGTAAGAGAAATAAAACCGCATGGACCTTTGCCTAGTCAGGCCCAGTTAGCTTATTTAGAGGATGAACTAGCAGCCTTTATCCATTTTGGGCCCAATACCTTTTATGACCAGGAATGGGGGACAGGTCAGGAGGATCCTGGGCGATTTAACCCGACAAAATTAGATGCGCGTGAGTGGGTTCGCGTGCTCAAGGAAACGGGCTTTAAAAAGTTGATTTTGGTGGTCAAGCACCACGATGGCTTTGTCCTCTATCCGACAGCTCACACAGATTATTCGGTTAAGGCCAGTCCTTGGAGGAATGGAGAGGGAGACTTGCTCCTTGAAGTATCCCAAGCTGCCACAGAGTTTGATATGGATATGGGTGTCTACCTATCGCCGTGGGACGCCCACAGCCCCCTCTATCATGTGGACCGAGAAGCGGACTATAATGCCTATTATCTGGCTCAGCTGAAGGAGATTTTATCAAATCCTGCCTATGGAAATGGAGGGAAATTTGCTGAGGTCTGGATGGATGGTGCCAGAGGAGAGGGCGCTCAAAAGGTCAATTATGAATTTGAAAAATGGTTTGAGACCATTCGTGATCTGCAGGGCGATTGCTTGATCTTTTCAACAGAAGGCACCAGTATCCGCTGGATTGGCAATGAACGAGGGTATGCAGGTAATCCCCTGTGGCAAAAGGTGAATCCTGAAAAATTAGGGACAGAAGCAGAGTTGGGCTATCTTCAGCATGGGGATCCTTCAGGCACGATTTTCTCAATCGGTGAGGCAGATGTTTCCATTCGGCCGGGCTGGTTCTACCATGAAGAGCAGGATCCTAAGTCACTTGAGGAGTTGGTCGAAATCTATTTTCACTCAGTGGGGAGAGGCACACCTCTCTTACTCAATATTCCGCCGAATAAAGATGGGCTCTTTGATGCAAAGGATATTGAACGCCTCTATGAATTTGCGGCCTATCGCAATGAGCTCTATAAAGAAGATTTGACTCTGGGAGCTAAGGTATCTGGTCCAGCACTTTCCGCAGACTTTGATTGTCGCCATTTGACAGACGGTCTTGAGACTAGTTCATGGGCAAGCGATGCAGACTTGCCCATCCAACTAGAACTAGACTTAGGGGCGCCTAAAACTTTCGATGTTCTTGAGTTAAGAGAAGATTTGAAGCTGGGGCAACGAATCGCTGCTTTTCATGTGCAAGTAGAGGTGGACGGCGTCTGGCAAGAATTTGGTACGGGCTTCACAGTTGGTCATAAGCGTCTCTTGCGAGGTTCGCTAGTAGAGGCACAGAAGGTGCGCGTAATGATTACAGAGGCACAGGATTTACCTGTACTGACCAAGATTTCACTCTATAAAACTCCTAGCTTATCAAAAACAGAAGTTGTTCAGGGGCTAGCATTTGCAGAAAAAAGTCTAGCTGTAGCAAAGGGAGAGACTCTTCATTTTAGGATTGAACGTAGCGAAAGTAATACTCCTTTGGAGGCTAAGATTTCGATTCAACCGGGGACAGGTGTCCATGGTGTCGCCTATCAGGACGAGATTCAAGTCCTTAAATTCCAAACAGGGGAAAGCAAAAAAGATTTGTGTCTACCAACCCTGTATTTTGCTGCTGATAAGACCTTAGATTTCTATCTGAATCTGACTGTTGATGGACAACTGATTGATCAAGCTCATATTTTAGTTGAAACGATATAAAATATCTTAACAACTCATTTCCTTTTCGAATAAATAGATAGAACCATCGAATCTAGTAAAATTAGATTTAAAAATATGGTATAATAGAAGGAGGAAATGGATGACTTTAAGACATCCGGGTATCAGCCCAACTAATGACTTGGTTGCTAAGAAAATTTTTAGCAATCCAGAAATCACTTGTCAATTTATCCGCGATATGCTGGACTTACCAGCTAAAAATGTAACTATTTTAGAGGGAAGCAATATTCACGTACTACCTTCTCTGCCTTATTCAGCCCAAGATTTCTATACCAGTATAGACGTTTTAGCTGAACTAGATAATGGAACTCAAGTAATTATTGAGATTCAAGTTCATCATCAGAATTTTTTCATCAATCGCCTGTGGGCTTACTTGTGCAGTCAGGTTAATCAAAATCTTGAAAAAATCCGCCAACGAGAAGGTGATACACACCAGAGTTACAAACACATCGCACCAGTATACGCAATCGCTATTGTGGACAGCAACTACTTCCAAGATGACCTAGCTTTTCATAGCTTTAGCATGCGAGAGGATACGACAGGTGAGGTCTTAACCATCACAAACAATAGACAAGAAAACCATCTGGTTAAGATGGCATTCTTGGAATTAAAAAAATACAGAGAAACCAGCAAAGATAGCATTCGCAAGCCGTGGTTGGAGTTTTTCGGTAATAAGCCTTTTACCAAGCAACCAGAGCGAGCCATCAGCCAGGCAGACCAACTGCTAGACTACAAGAGCTGGTCCGAGGAGGACAGGAAAATGTTTAGTCAACTACGTATGCGAGAAGAACAGGCATTATTGGCTCATGATTATGCCTTGGAACAAGCGGAGGAAAAAGGCTTAGAGCGTGGGAAAATCTTTACCTTTCTAGATTTAGTACGCCAACATCTTTTAACCGCTGAGGTTGCAAGTGAGCAATTAGGTATGACTGTCTCTGAATTTGAAGAACTATTGAAAGAACATCACAAATAAGAACTAAAAAAACTCTAAGCAGGCAGAGCCTGCTAACTCATGACAGAAAAAGAAGTTTAGCTTATAATGAAGATGAACAATACAAATCCGTGGTGTCTAATAGGGCTTTTCCTAGCCTGTTAAAAAAACTGGATGAACAAGAGTCATGAGATAACTCGAATATGCCTTGAGCATGAAAATATCTTACTAGTAGCCTCTTGTTCTATTGTTCAAATAGTTAACAGGAGGTTTTTATAATGGAAGTCATGATTGAAACGTGTTGTGGTATGGATGTCCACCAAAAATCCATTGTTTGTTGTATTCTAGATGGTCCACTAGATACTAATAAGCCAAAGAAAATTCAGAAGAAATTTGGGACAACTACTGTAGCTCTTCACAATGCCTTAGATTGGTTGGTGGAAAACCATGTCACACATGTCTTTTTTGAAAGTACTGGGCAATATTGGCTCCCTCTCTTTAATATCTTTTCAGATTCTAATCTCGTCTTGGTACTTGCCAATCCTCAACATATCAAGAATGTACCTGGTCGAAAAACAGACATGAAAGATGCCGAATGGATTGCTCAACTCGGCCGTTGCGGACTAATTGAACCTTCCTATATCCCTGCTCCTGAAGTAGTACAGCTTCGTTTACTGACACGTCGCATGCGTTCTTACAAGCAGCGTCAAACTCAAGTCAAAAATGAAATTCACAATCTCTTACAACGGGCTAATATCAAGCTAACAAGTTATCTTTCTGATATTTTTTCTAAGACAGGGCGATCACTTTTAAAATTATTTATTAACGGAGAAAGCATTAATGTAGAATCTGTTATCCCTTGTATCCAAAAGCGAGTGAAAGCAAGTCCAGAAGAACTTGTTGAAGCGATGGAAGGAAAGTTGTCACTAGAAGATCGCTTCCTCTTAGACCAGAGCTTAGAGGAATATCAGATGTATCAGGAACTCATTGAAAAATTGACCGATGAGATTCAACACTACATCGAAAAGGAGTTTCCCTGAGGAAAATAGGATACTTCAAACCATTCCTGGTGTGAATGAAAACTGTGCTGCCACTATTCTAGCTGAGATTGGACCAACTGTTACAGCCTTTCCATCCGATGCACACTTAGCATCCTGGGCTGGACTATGCCCAGGATCTTATGAGAGTGCTGGCATTAAAAAATCCTCACACATTACGCAAGGAAATCGATATATCAAACAGGCTCTGACCATGTCGGGATTAATTGTAGCACATTCTAAGGATCCAGCTTTTTCTTCTTTTTACAATCGAATTTCCCAAAGAGGAAGCAAGATGAAGGCGATTATTGCTTGTGCTCATAAGATTCTCAGAATCATTTACAAACTACTCTCCACCAAACAGACTTATCAAAAAGAAAAGGCGATAGGACTGAGGAAACAGTTCTAACGCCCAAACTAAAAAAAATTTCAATTACAGTATAGCACAGGAAGTGATTTTTTGCGCTTTTTTACTGTCTTTTTTCAAATAAAATACAGAGAAACCAGCAAAGACGAGGTTCGCAAGCCGTGGTTGGAGTTTTTCGGTAATAAACCCTTTACTCAGCAACCCGAGCGAGCTATCAGCCAAGCAGACCAACTGCTAGATTACAAGAGCTGGTCCGAGGAGGACAGGAAGATGTTTAGTCAACTACGTATGCGAGAAGAACAGGCATTGTTAGCACAGGACTATGCCTTGGAAACAGCTAGAGCAGAAGGTATCGAACAAGGTCTTGAACAAGGTTTAGAACGTGGTCGAGCTGAGGGTATCGAACAAGGACTGGAGCGTGGGAAAGTTGAAGGAAGGGAAGAAGGGAAACTTTTTGCCTTTCTGGATATGGTTCATCAAGGTCTTCTGACTTCTGAGGTTGCGAGTGAGCAGTTGGGCATGACAGTCTCTGAGTTTGAGGCATTACTATAATATAGGAAAAGAGGACATGTTATCAGACTAGGTAGCATGTCTTTATCTTTATATGTTAGCTATAGTTGGTTGAAGACAGACTAGTACGGCGTGTCTGCTAAAACTTTCAGGTTGTAACAAGGGATGGTTAAGTCAATGGTGATATAATTCCAGCATATGTTGACTTTAAATGTTGGGAGAGTGGCGCATATGATATATAGATAAGAGTTTTGTTCGACTACACTAGAACGTTACTAGATAATGCGGAAATCTAATTGCTGCTTTTTTTATCTATGCGGGCTCACAACCCTATTTTTAAGGCAGGGAAAAGCTAAAAAACCTAAAAATTTTTGTATATTTATTTTACGAATATTTTGTTAAAAAGAATCAGAATAGTTCCTTTTAGGTATCAAAGTTATCTGATTTCCAAGATAAAAATATTTTATCCAAATTCATTTCCGAATTTCAGTTTTCAATACAATATAACAACATATAGTGTGTAAAAATATTTTACTGATTTTAAAGTTAAAAATTCATAATTTTGGTGATAAAAGCGTACAAATTTTAAAAATTGTCTGAAAAATGTTTTTTTTTTTTGGCGAATTTGATAAGCATTTATCTTGCATATATATCACTTATCATGTACAATGAAGAGGTAAAGTATCACATTCGAAGCCTCGTCTATGACGGGGGATCTTTGCATGTAGATATAAAAATAAAAAATTTTTTAAGGAGAACACAATCAATGGAGAAGAAATCATCTATGAGTCGTGTTGAACGTTTGCACCGTGAGAAGGTCACTCGTTACTCAATCCGTAAATATAGTTTTGGAGCGGCTAGTGTAGCCGTTGCTGCTCTTTTCATGTTCTTAGGTAATGGGGCTGTATCAGCTAATGAACTAAGCAAACAAGAGACATCTTTAGAAGCAACAACTCCAACTTTGGACAAGACCCAACTTGAAAGCTACATTTCAGAAATTGAAACAAAACTTTCTAACGGTTCTTACGATAACAAAACGGAAGAAAGTGTTGCAGTATTAAAAGCTGACCTAGAAGCTGCAAAAGCTACTTTAGCGAATGCAACTACTCAAGCTGAACTAAAAAAAGCTTACAGCAAACTTGTCACTACAGCTAACGCTGGATTAAGAAACAAGCCTGTAGAGAAAAAAGAAACTCCAGCAGTAGATACAACTGAAGGCAAAGAAACTGTAGGTAAAAAAGCAGAAAATACAGAGAAAAACTCAGACTCTAACTCAATCGAAAACACAGGAACTAACGATCCACGTAACGGTAAAGAGATGGATAAAGAGAATGCTTTCCGTACGGAGACTGATACAGAAAAACCAACTGTAGAAATTCCATTTGCAAATGGGAAAAATGTCTATGTCTATAGTAGAGAAGCTGAAGGTTTCGATATTAAAATTAAAGATAATTCAGGATTTATCACTAGTGCTACAGTTAAAAAAGGTGGTAATCAAGACTTTGATTTAGTTGCAGGTGAAACTGATAAACGAAATGTTCAATATGGTTATACTATCAATGAAATTACAACTAAAACAGAAGCTTCAGAATCTAATCCAGCAGTAATCCATTATAGAGGTTTACCTGGAGGTGAGCTTAATGCAGACCAGTTAGAAAAAATCAGAACAGAAGGGCTGAATTTAGGTTGGCGTTATGTAACAGCAACAGATGAGGCTGGAAATTATATTGACAACAAGGCAAAAGGTTCTTCAAATGCTACTGACCCAGGTTCTTTTTATGTTATCGCTAAACCTCAGACATATAAATACGAACCAGTAGCATTGGAGACTGCAAATAAAGTTGTAGTTGCAAATCTTGATCAATTAACAGAGACAGATTTAAATAATATTAAAAATGGTCTTAAAGTTGAATATTCGAAAACAAATGACGATGCACAATTAGCAAGTAAAAAAGGTACTTTACTTGATGATGCTAAAACTGTAGTTTCAAGTGTAGCACAATCTGGCAGTGATTTGACTGTTACCTATAAAGATGGATCAACTGATTCTATAGCTATTTCAAGTGTAGCACGTATCAACCAAGATCCAACTGTAGAATTCCCATACTCAGATGCAGCTAAGCGAGAAATCTATGTCTATGGTGCAGAAGAGAACTCATTTGATATTAAAATCAAAGATGATGCGGATAAGATTAAAAGTGCAACTTTATTACAATGGGGAAATAAACCGTTTCAACCTGTAGAAGGTACAGCTGATAAAATCAATACTCAGTATGGATATACAGCCAATGAGTTTAAAACGGAAACACCAGCATCGGACGCGACACCAGCAGTTATCAGATACTCAGGTACTCCAAAAGCGACAGATGATTTATCAGAAGAAAAATTAAAGGAAGCAACAAAGGGAGAAACTCCAAAGGGGTTGGCTTTAGGTTGGCGTTATGTAGCAGTTACAGATGTTGAAGGAACAAAATTTGCTGGTTCTGGAAAGGACGCCGCTAACGACCATGCTTTCCGTGTTGTACTTAAACCACAAACCCAAAAGTATGATGTTAAAGATTTAACAGGCTCTCAACGTATCACGGTTAATGATATCGATAACATTACAGAAGATGAGCTAGGAACAATTAAATCAAGATTGCAATTAGAGTACTCTAAAAAGAATACGGATGCTCGCTTGCAAGGCTTAGCAGGAACAGATGTTAGCAACCCGTCTCAATTGATTAAAGAAGTGGTAGTGTCTCCAACAGATTCTACAAAACTTGCTGTAACATATAATGACGGTTCAGTAGATACGATTGAGAAAACTAAAGTTTTAAACGTAAGACCAAAAGGTAGAATTCCATTCTCTGACCCAGAAAATAAATTGATTTATGTTTATAAGGGAGAAGAAACGAATATCGAATTGTCAGCTACAGACGACTCTGGAAAGATTAAAGATATCAGAATCGCTACAGGTGGTAACGGTTACGGAAAACCAGGTGCAGAAGGCGGAGTTATCAAAAATGAGTTTGGATTGACAACTAGTTCTCAGAGAGATGAAGCAGGAATTGAAGCAACAGAAGCAAATCCAGCTAAAGTCACAATTACAGGGACAGTCTCAGTACCAGGTAAACCAAACTACACAGGTAACTTGTTTACAAGATATCTTGTTGCAGAAGATTTAGAGGGAGCCACATTCTCTACACCGGGTGGCAATAATGACTCAGGTAAAACAGTAGATCAATTGCCAGAAGGTTGGTTCAAACTTGTAGTCCGTGAACAAACTCAAAAATACAATATTGAAAGTCAAACAAACGAAGCTGATAAAATCACAGTTTCGGATCCAGATCATCTATCTGAAGCTGATCTTGCTAAAATTAAAGAGAATATCAAGGTTAAATATAGCACAGCTGATGATGCAAGATTGTCAGATAAAAATAATACAGAAGTAGAAAATGCATCAAATTACATCAAATCTGTAGCAAAACAAGGTGACCAACTTGTTGTTACTTATAACGATGGTTCTACTGATAGTGTTCCTTTGACAGGTGTTGTAAAACTGGATAAACAACCTGCTATCGATGCGGTTAATACAGCAGCTGACAACCAAATTAAAGCTATCAATGATAATGCAGCAGCAACTCAAGAAGAAAAAGAAGCAGCAATCGCTAAAGTAAATGCTGATAAACAAAAAGCTCTTGATGAAATAGCGAAACCTGAAGTTGCAACAAAAGATGCTCTAACAAAAGCACAAAACGACGGAACAACTGCAATCGCAGCTGATAATCCAGTGGTAGCTAAGAAAGACGCAGCAAAAGCAGATGTTGAAGCAGCTCGTAAAGCTAAAGAAGATGCGATTAAAGCAGATACAAACTTATCAGAAGCTGAAAAAACAGCAGCGATTGCGAAAAATAATACGGCAGCAGCAGAAGCAACCAAAGCTATCGACTCTGCAACAACAAACGATGCAGTAGATCAAGCTAAAACTGCTGGTACTGGAGAAATTGCGAAAGTAAACCCAGTAGGAAAAGAGCTAGCAAAAGAAGCTGTAACAAATGCATTAGCAGATAAAGAAAAAGCAATCGAAGCACGTACAGACTTAACTCCAGCAGAGAAAAAAGCAGCTAAAGACAAAGCTAAGAAATTAGCAGATGCACAATTAGCGAAAATTGCTGAGCAACCAAGCTTCACTGATACACCAGCAGAAGCAACAACTGCTCAAACAGCTGTGAATAATGCTGAAGATAAAGGTATTGCAGATGTAACAGCTGTAAACCCAGTAGCGAAAGAAGCAGCTAAGAAAGCAATCGAAGATGAATTAGCTAAGAAAGAAGAAGCAATCAACGGACGTGCTGACTTAACTGACA